>JACQHA010000121.1 GCA_016199255.1 Deinococcus sp. | reverse complement strand
TGGCCCTGGCCCTGGCGGCGTGTGCACCCGGAGCCGGAGGCCCAGCAGTGACGCTGCCGTCTGCCGACACTGAGAACCCGGTGGTGCGCATTACCCAGCCTGCCACCGGCACGCAGGTTACCAGCCCAGTGCTGGTGGAAGCACTGGTGGCTGACAATAGCGGAGTCTCAGCGGTGACGCTCAGCGCTCGAAGCAGGGACGGGCGGACGCTTCTCGCCTCGCAGCGCGTCACTCCCCCCTCTGGGGATGACGCTGACGACGACAATGGCGAAGCCGCTGAACCGAAGGGCCCGCCACCAGTGTTCGTCGGCCCCACCACCCTCAGCGCCACCCTGGACGTGACTGGCGCCGGGGGCTTGATTTTCATTACCGTTACTGCCGAAGATGCCTTTGGCAACCTGGGAGCCCAGACCATCGCCGTCGTTGTCCAGGTGCCCTAGAGAATCACCCCGCCGCCTAGGAGCAGCTCGTCTTGGTAGAACACCGCCGACTGGCCAGGCGCCACGCCAAACGACGGGCGCTGCAACTTCACCTGGGCCCGGTTGCCCTCTACTTGGACCAGTCCCGCTAGCGGCGCGGCACGATGCCGCACCTGCACTGCCACCTCCAGGGGAGCCTGGGGCAGGTCCACATGCCAGTTCAGGGTATCGACGGTAAAGCAGTCCTTGAGGCACTCTTCCTGCTCCCCTACAACCAGGGTGTTGGCCGCAGGATGCATCTCCAGCACGTACAGCGGCTGGGAGCAGGCTATCCCCAGGCCCTTGCGCTGCCCCACGGTATAGTGCGCCAGGCCCCGGTGCTGCCCCAGCACCTGGCCCACCCGGTTCACAATCGGCCCTAGCTGGCCAGGCACATGAGCGCTCAAGTACTGGTCCAGCTCACCGGACACAAAGCAGATTTCCTGGCTATCGGGGCGCCGGGCATTGATCAATCCTAGCTCCTGGGCAATGGCCCTGGTGGTGCCCTTGTCCTGCCCCCCCACCGGGAAATGTAACCGCCCCAGGGCAGAGCGGGGAGTGCTCCACAGGAAGTACGACTGGTCTTTCTTAGGGTCGGTGCTGCGCAGGATCACCGGCTGGCCGGAAACGTCCCCGATTCTGGCGTAATGCCCTGTGGCCAGATCGGCGTCCATGGCCAAGGCCCGGGCCAGGAGCGCCTTGAACTTCACCTCGCCATTACAGCGCACGCAGGGGTTCGGCGTCTTCCCCTGGGCATATGCTGCCAGGAAGGGCTGGATCACCGCTTGCTCAAACAGCTGGTGGAAGTCCAGCAAATAGAAGGGAATGTCTAGCTGCTCCGCCACTCGCCGCGCCACATAGGCGGCGTCTGGCGAGCAGCAGCCACTGGCAGTATGCATCGCCGAGTGCGGCCAGAGGCGCATCATGACCCCCACCACGTCATAGCCATCGCGCTGCAACAGCGCCGCGGCCACGCTGGAATCCACGCCGCCGCTCATGGCCACTAGGACCCGCCGGCTCATGCCCTGGCTACTGCCTCCTGGCGCTCGGCCTGGGGCAGGCCCAGCGCTGCCCGCACTGAAACAAGCGCCACTTCCAGCATGTCAGCCGTGGGAGGCCAGGCAGTGAGGCGCTGGGTCCACATCCCCGGCCGGCGCAGGATCCTGGTCAAGGCATTGTCGTAGCGCGCGGTCAGGTAGATGAACTCGTAGGCAATGGCGGCAATCACTGGCAAGAACACCACTCTGGAAAGCAGCCGCCACCACAGCTCTTGCTGGCGGCCCAACAGGGTATAAAAGAGCACCGACACCAGCATGACGAACACCAGAAAGCTGGTGCCACAGCGGGGGTGGATGGGATCGTACTTGGCGGCGTTGGCCACTGTCAGCTCCTCCCCCGCCTCCCAGGTCTTGATGGCCTGGTGCTCCGCGCCATGGTAGCGGAAGAAGCGCTGCATGTCGGGGAGCCGGCCAATGGCCACGATGTAGCCCAGCACAATGGCAAAGCGCACCAGCCCTTCCACCAGGTTAAAGACATAGGGGTGGGCAGTCTGGGAGATCACCGTGCCAGTGAGCGCTACTGGCAGGATCTTCATAAACCCAATGGCGAGCACCAGGGAAAGCAACATCACCCACCAGAGGCTGCTCTGGCGCTGCCTGGGGAGAGGGATCGGCTGGCCCCTGGCCGCTGCCTCGCGCCGCCGCTCATCGTCAAAGAGCACTTCCGCCGAGCGGCTCAGCGATTGATAGGAGACCGCCAGGGACTCACCCAGGACGAAGATGCCCCGTAGCAGCGGCCAGCCTGCAGCCTTGAGGCGCTCCTTCAGTGGCCGGCTGGGGTGGGTCTCCACATAAATTGAGCCATCAGAGCGCCGCACCGCCAGGGCCCAGGCCCGCGGCCCCTTCATCATCACACCTTCCATGGCCGCCGAGCCGCCAATGGCTGGTCGATTCTCCGGCATAATAACCTCCCGCCCTGAGCCCAGGGCGCACTGTGCATTCTAACCCACTAGGAGCACACCGCGAACAGCCGGGGCAAGAGGAGCAAGATGCCACTCACCATCAGGCCGGCGCCCAGGACCCCGGCGGCCAGGTAAGCCATGGCCGGGCCCAAGGGCATGCCCAACAGATATGCGGCAATGGCCCCAGTCCAGGCCCCAGTACCGGGCAGGGGAATAGCCACGAAGGTCACCAGCCCCACTGGCCCGTAACGCTCTAGCACAGCGCTCTTTCTTTTGGTGTGGGCGTAGATCCACTGCAGCGCCCGGTCTAGCGCTGGGAGCCGCCGGCTCGCTCGCTCCAGGGGGCGCAAGGCGAAGTACAGCACGGGAATAGGCAGCAAGTTGCCCAATAGCGAGAGGAGCAAGGTCTCCCCCAGCCCCAGCCCCAGGCCACACACGCCCAGCGGCAGCGCCAGCCGC
>JACQHA010000020.1 GCA_016199255.1 Deinococcus sp. | reverse complement strand
GGGGCCGCCCCTACCCTCAGGGCGGCCACGGGGGGCCGCCCCTACCCCTTCGTTTCATCCCGCGCGGGTGCGCCCTGGCGCATGACAATCAGGGCAGCTCGGCCTTGGGATAGGCAGCACGGATACCTAATACCGCCAGCCGCTCGTCTTCGCCGGGCTCCGGCCGGCCGCTCACCCCCACCGCCCCCAGCACCTGACCATCTACCACGACCTTCACCCCGCCCCCGAAGTAGGTGAAGCGGGGGTCGAAGCAGTGGGCGTCCACCGGCGCCTGGTCCACCCGGGCCCGCAACTCCCTGGTGGTGCGGGAGCCACCCCGGGCGGCAGTGTAGGCCTTGCGCTGGGCATTGAGCGGCGTGTCCAAGAAGGCGCCATCCATACGCACCGCCGCCTTGAGGTCACCATGAGCGTCGCTCACCCAGACAGTGATAGGCAACAGATTGTCACCCTCCACCGCTCTCAGAATGGCGGTGATGATCTGCAGCGCCTGCCGATGGCCAACTTCCCCGCGCCGTTCACCTGGTCCTGCCATAAGCCCTCCTCGCAGCGTTCTTCTTTAGGAACGAGCCCGGGACAGACAAAGTGCAAGACTAGCCGCCCCGTGGCTGGTGAGGCGGCTTCACCCAAAGGAGGAAAACATGCATATAAGAGCACAGCCCCTCTTACCGGGCTATCAAATAGCTCTTACCGTACTCTTACTGCGCTAGTAGGTCTCGGCGGGAATGCCAACGCGGCGCACCTGAGCGGCCACGCGCTCCAGCTCAGACTCGGGAAGCTTCTGGAGCCCTGGCTCCGGCGACTCCCGGTCCAGGGAATAGAGCGCCACCCACCGGGGCTTGATCTCCTGGAGGAGCGCCACATAGGCCGCCACCTCGTCAGCAGTGGTGTTATCCACTGGCTCGCCGCGCACGGTGCCCCGGGTGAGCAGGGTCTGGATCACCAGGTCTCCGGCAAAGCGCCTCAGGCAGCGCACCAGGTCGCCCAGGCTGAACTTGCCCAGGGGGGCATTTAACAGGCGGAAGCTACGCTCTGTGGCGCCGTCCAGCTTGAGCTGCCGCTCATCGACCCGAAGCAGCGCCTGGAACACCTCAGGCTTGTCTACCCTGGTGGCATTGGACAGCACCACCACTTTAGCTCCGGGGAGGAGCTGGTGGCGCAGGGCACACACCGCATCTACCATCTGGGGAAACTGGGGATGCAAAGTCGGCTCGCCGTTGCCCGCCATGGTCAGTGCCTGGGGCGGCGTGCCGGCAGCCTTGAGCTGGGCAATCCGCCCTTGCAGCTCGGTGCTTAATTCCTCCACAGTAGGCAAGCGCCCCCGGCCGCCTCCTGGCGGCGTCAGGCCACATTCGCAGTAAGGACAGTCGTAGTTACAGAACTTCCGGTCAGCCGGCAGGAGATTCAATCCCAGGCTCAGTCCCAGCCGCCGGGAGCGCACTGGACCATACACAGAGGAACGCCACAGGTGCATCCTGCAACCAGTGTAGCACCAGTCCGTATGCTGAGTAGAAAGGAGTGCACCATGCTTGAGGTTGGCCAGAAGGCCCCAGATTTCAAAGTCCAAGATACCAACGGCAACACCGTGGAGCTGGCAAAGCTTAGAGGCAAGAAGGTGGTGCTCTACTTCTATCCCAAGGACGACACCCCGGGCTGCACCAAGGAGGCCTGTAGCTTCCGCGACAGCTACGGGGTGTTCCAGAAGCGGGAGATCGTGGTGCTGGGGGTGAGTCTGGACGGCCAGCAGTCCCACCAGGCGTTCACCGCCAAGTACCACCTCCCCTTCCCCCTGCTAGTCGACACCGATGCCAGGGTGTCCAGCGCCTACGGGGTCTACCGGGAGAAGGAGTTCATGGGCAAGAAGTCCCTGGGAATTGTGCGCACTACCTTCATCATTGACGAGCAGGGAGTCGTCCGGCACATTCTCCGCAAGGTCAATACCGACATTCACAGCCAGGAGGTGTTGGAGGCTATTACTAAGCTGCCCCGCGCCGCCTAAGCCAGCCGGCTGATCCCCCGGGCGCCTGGCGACTGTAACATTTCGCCAGGCGTTCAGTTTTCCTATGCCGTGATATAAGGAGGACTTTATGCGTTCGACCTGGACACTTCTCACCTTACTGGCTCTCACCCTGGGCATTGCCGGGGCCCAGGAGATGACCCAGCCGGAGCCGGCCATCCCGCCAGTAGGCACCGACCTGACGGTGTACTTTGGCGATCTCGCGCTGGTGCGCCAGATTTTCGACGTGGAGCTGGGCGAAGGGATCAGCGAACTGCCCATCCCTGACCTGCCCCAGGAGGTGATCGAGGACTCGGTCCACCTGTCCGCCGTAGACCAGGGAGCGTTCAACATTCTGGAGAGCGGCTTCGACGCCGGCCAGCCGCCTACCGTCGTGTCGGCCCAGGCGCTGCTCAACGCCTATATCGGCCAGCCGGTGATCCTGGTGCGGGACGGGGTGCGCCAGAGCATTACCCTCTTGGACATTACCGGCCTGCCGCTAGCCGGCCCGGCGTTCCTGGTAGAGGGCGAGGTGGTGCTGCCTCTGCGTGGCGTGGAGAACGACAGCCTCATCCTCCCCAACCCGCCGGTGGAGCTGCTCACCATCACTCCTGGCACACCCCCATCGTTCAAGTTCCTGGTGCAGAACAGCGGCGCCACCACCCGCCGGCTGCAGCTCATCTACCTGACCCGGAGCCTCTCCTGGAGCGCCGACTACTTCCTGACCGTGGACCCCAACAATTTAGCGGACCTGGCGGCCAGAGTCCAGCTCAGCAACTCCACCAGCCACAGCTTCGACAACGTGAACCTGGCGCTGATTGCCGGCAACCCCAGCCAGGCAGGGCTGGAGCAGGACGTCTTCTTTGCCGCTGGCCTCCTCGCCCGGGCAGCCCGGGCGGAGGCGGCTGCCCCCCCCAGCTTTATCCAGGAGGCCATTGGCGAGTTCTTCCTTTTCGTCCTGGACCGGCCCATTAGCATAGCCGCCGGCGAGACCAAGCGCCTGACCCTCCTGGAGGCCTCGGGCATCACCGCTGCCCGGCGCTTCGAGGCGTTCCCCGC
>JACQHA010000105.1 GCA_016199255.1 Deinococcus sp. | reverse complement strand
GCGCTGCAGCTCGGTGGCAGCCTCCTCCAGGGCTCTCGTGAGGTTAGGATCGCCCAGCCGGCGGGTCTTGGCCGCTGCCTCGCCCAGCAGCTTGGTGGCCAGGTTAGCATCGCCGGCGCCAGCGGCCTGGAGCGCTCTGGTCTGCATCTTGAACACGCTGACCCGGTCCAAGAGCGCCATGACCTGGGGGTTGACCTCGCGGCGGCGGCTGGGGTCGTCGCTGTACTCAATGGTCAGGTCCTGGCTGAGCTTGATCTCCCCCTGGCCCGGGACAAAGAAGCTCGCTTCCACCCCGGCTACCCGGTAAGTGTTGGGCCGGCGCGGTGGCAGGAGCACCTCGGCCAGGATGGACTTGGTCTCACTCTGGTATAAATCGCCCATGAATACTTCCGCTAATCGGCCCTGGACCGGCTTCACTCCCAGGTCCCGGATCTCGGGGCGCACGGTCCAAATGCGGCGCACCTCGATCCGCTCTGGGAGCAAGAGGCGCAGGCGGGTGCGCTGCACCACCACCGACTGGGCCTCGCCAATCTCTTTCTGGAACAGCTCCGGGATGCGGCTGGGGTTGTCAATGTAGTAGGCGTTGCCCCCGGTGGCATCAGAGATAGTGGTGAGCAGCGTCTCGTTGAACGTGGACCCCACGCCGAAGGTAGAGCATTTAATGCCCTTCTGGGCGTAACTTTCCGCCAGGCTGCGGCACTCGGCTTCGTCTGAGGTCTCACCATCGGTCAGCAGCATCACCCGGTTGTCCCGGTTGGTGCCCAGCTGCTTCTCCAGTTCGGCAAGCGCCAGCCGCATGCCCTTGGCCATATTGGTGCCCCCGCCCACATCGGTCTCTTCAATGCGGTCGATGGATGTTCTGGCCCGGGCCCTGTCCGGATTTGTAGTGGCTGGCAGCACCACCTTGGCCTCGGTGGCAAAGGGAATCAGCGCCAGGGTGTCCACCGGGCGTAGCACTTCCACCACATGCTTGGCGGCTAGTAGCACGTTGTCTAGCCGCCCCTCTTCGTACATGGAGCCGCTGACGTCCACCACCAGGCACACATTGGTGGCCACGCTGCCCCCCGGGCCGCTGGGGGTCAGTTCTACCAGGAAGTAGACCAGGTTATTTTCCTCAGAGGCCAGCACCACGTCGCGGCTGGCCAGGCAGCTTAGGGAGACTAGCTCGGCGCCCATGGCTCCCCCTTCCACTTCATCATCCCTCTAACCTCCTACCCCTGCCTCAGCTTCCCGGCCGGAGGCCAGCACAATCACCGTAATGTTATCCTCGCCCCCGGCGGCGTTAGCGGCGTCGATGAGCGCTTGAGCGGCATGAGGAGCGCGGCCCAGCTCGGCAATGCGCTCGTCGGACAGCATGTCCCAGAGGCCATCGGAGCAGAGCATCACCCGGTGCTCTGGCGAGAGTTCCAGCACGCCCACTTCGAGCTGCGCTGCCAGATCCGGGTGCGGCACCGCCAAGGTGACAATGTTGCGCTGCGGGTGGGTGCGCATTTCTTGAGACGTAATCTGCCCCGCCTCGAGTAGCCCTTGCACCAGGGAATGGTCCTTGGTGAGCACCTGGCCACTCGTGCCCCGGAGCAAGTACACCCGGGCGTCCCCCACGTTCGTGTAGTACAGGCGGTTATCTACCAGATAGGCTACTGCCAGGGTGGAGCCCATGTCCGACAGCTCCGGGTGAGTTTTAGCCTCCTCCCTGATGGCGGCACTGGCGGACTCAATACTGGCCAGAAGTGCCTGGGGTACTGCTGCTTCCTCCAACCGGTTACCCAGGGGCAGCTGCTGCCCCAAAGCATCGGCCAGGTGCCGGATCAAGAGTGAGCTGGCCACCTCGCCGCCCCGGTGGCCACCCATGCCGTCAGCCACGGCGAAAAGCCCGCGACGGTGCTCTTTAGACTCCTCCCAGGCGCTCCAGGTGACAACCAGGAGCGCATCCTGGTTCTGGCTGCGCACCCGGCCCTGATGGGTCAGCGCCTGTACCACCAGTGGCAAGGGCGCGCTGGGGCGGGGTGATGGGGCCTCCAGAGGCAGGGTGCTGATTTCTTCCAGAGGCAGCTCGCCCGAAAGGAGGCCAGGAGGAAGACTAGCCAGCGCTGGCTCCTGGCCAGTGGCGGCTAGAAGCGCTGCCAGCTCCTGGGCTACCTTGGGCTCCTCTTGGCGCCGCCCCAGCCGGGACAGAAGCGAGCTGTGCCGGCTAGGGGAGAGGGGGGAGAGCTGCCTGGGGTCAATGAGGCGCACCTCGCCACCAGGGGTGAGTGCCACCGTGTCCGGCGTGAGCTGATAGTGAAAGCCGCCTTGCGCCAGGTCCAAAAGGATCTGGGCCAGGGACCTGGCCAGCCGGCGCAGCGCAGTAGCGTCTAGGGGCGGGCCCTGGGCCAAAGGCAGCTGCTGCTGGGCAGAAAGCTCCCGCACCACCAGGCAGCTCTGGCGCGGGGCGCACTCCACAATGTCTACTGGGAAGCTGAGCGCCTGCCGGTCGGGCACTTCGCTGGGAGCGCGCTCCCAGTCAGAGAGGGTGCCACTCAGCTCCTCGGCCACATAGCTGCCGTTGCCGGGGCGGGCCAGGACATACTGAAAGCGTCCCCCGCGCTCCCCCAGATAGGAGGTGACCGTATAGCTGGCTCCTACCACCTCGCCCACTGCCAGTGGGGCCCGGCCATCTTCGGCCGGCACCGCCTGCAGCGAGCCGCCGCAGTTAGCGCAGAACTTGCCGTCGGCGGCGTTGACTTCGCCACACTCCGGGCACCGCTTCACCATCGCCGCCCTCCAGTGCTAGCCATCTTGGCTCGACGTCGGGATCACACCGCGCGCCTCGTGCTGGGGCGATTGTAACAGAGCAGGTTGAGCCGGGCAAGGCGCTGGTGCGCTACACTGGGCCATGACCTTCGTGGTGCACAGCATCAATATTGGCGATGCCCAGCGGCGTTCTGCCTTGCGCGAAGCCCATGTAGGGTTCTTGCGCCAGCTCAAAGCCCAGGGGGTGGTGATCCTGGCTGGCCCTTATGGCGACGGCAGTGGCGGCCTGATTATGCTCCAGGCGGAGTCGCTCGAGGCGGCACAGCGCCTGATGGCCCAGGATCCCTTTGTGCTCGGCGGCGTGGCCCGCCAGGAGATTAAGAGCTTTACCCAGTCGGTGTGAAAAAGCTTGGGGGGCGGCGTCTGGGGCAATCCCTAGTAGGTTGGGTGGACACTAGCCGGCTATAGCCAGGCCTTGCACCAATCCCCTGCCGACCCCCGGTCGCAGTTGTCCATGCACCTTCTATATAGCACAACTGTCTGGGTAAAGGCAAATTGGTGTTGTAAACTAAAGAAGCATGGTCAGGAAGAAAAACAAGTTCCTGCCCCGGGAGCTGGAGGCCTACCATCGCCACCGCGCCGCGGGCGGCGCCATGAGCGATTCTGAGCTAGAGGCGGCCAAGCGGAAGCTGGCCAGAGTGGCCCAGGGGTTGGCCATGATCACCCCGGAGCATAAGCACTACTCGCTCCTGCTCAATGCGTACCTGGAACTGAAGCGGCAGGTGGAGTACGCGGAAGCGCTGCGGCGCTCACCGCCGTAGATGTGGCGCCGAGTGGTACTGCTAGGGATGGGGCTAAGCGCTTTGGCCGCCGCTCAGGGACAGTTGACCCTCCGCCTGGAGCACCCCGACGGTGGCCTGTTCTTTGAAATCCAGGACCAGCTAGAGGTAGTGGTCACCCCGCCCTTTGACGCCTATATCTACCTGTTGGCTGTGAGCCCAGATGATGTGATCGATGTGCTGGTCCCCAATGGTGCCCCGGGAGGCAATGCCCACTTTGTGCGTGCCGGCAGCGCCGCCCGATTTCCCCCGGCCCGGGCTGTTTTCGACTTCACCATCTTTCCCCCCGCGGGCCGGGGACTGGTGGTGGCAGTGGCTGTGGCCCAGGAGGTAGCAGTGAGCCAGGTGCTGGAGCGAGTGCGCACTCTGGTACAGCGCGATGGCTCCTGGATCCGGCTGGCTGCCACCACCAGCGACGGCTGGGTGCTGGCCGCCGCCGATTTCAGGGTGGTAGCCGAAGGGGAGCCCCTGCCGCCAGTGCTCATTGGGAGCAGCAACTTCCTGCCGGTCAGGCAGCTGGCGGAGCTGATTGGCGGCACCATTCACTTTGAGCGGGGCCAGGTGGCCATGCGGGCCTTCAACCACCGCATCGAGTTTCGCCCGGGCGATTCCCAGGTGATGCTAGACGGGGAGCCGGTGACAGTGGCCGTGCCGGCCAGGCTCATTGAGGGCCGCACCTTTATTCCAGTGCGCTTCCTGCAGCTCTTTAACATCCGGGTAGACCGGGAAAGCGAGGGCATCAGGCTGGTCTTGCCTGATGGGCGGCGCTTGCTGATTCCCTTTTAAAGGCGGCGCCACCAGCGTAGAAAGCGTGCCCGCCCCGCTTGGGGGGGGCTGGCGGGGGCGGCCTGGCGCCGCGCTAGCTCGTCCTCTAAGGCGGCCAGGCGCTCCACCAGCAGGCAGTTGTGGTTTTTGGCTGCCACTAAATCACGCTCCATGTCCGCCAGTTGGTGTTTGAGCTGGGCGTTCTGGGCATGGAGCTGGCCCAGCTCCCCCTCCCGCACCCGGCTGGCGCGCTTCACCTGCTGCTTGGCTGATTGCACCACTTGCTCCAGGTCGACTTTAGCCACTGGCGATCTCCTCCGCCAGCCGCCGGTACTCCTGGGCGGCTTTGCCCCGCGGCTCAAACGAGGTCACTGGCAGGCCGTAGCCGGCGGCATTCACATGGGCGCTGCGCTGGTAGATCTCAGTGGACAGCACCGGCAGCTCGTAGCCCAGAAGCGCCTGGGCCGCCTGCTTCCCCACACTGGTGCCAGCAATGCGCCGGGTGACCAAAAGCGCCGCCCGCAGCTGGGGCCGCCCGGTGCGCGCTTCATGGTAGAGGGTAATGGTGGGCGCAGCGGCGCGGATATCCAGGGGCGAGGGCGGCACCGGGATCAGCACCAGGTCTGAGGCGCTCATGGCAGCGCGCGACATCTCCCCCAGCGCCGGTGGGCAGTCAATCAAGATGTAGTCGTACTGCTCCTTAATGTGTTCAATGTGCTGGGCCAGATTACTGCGGGCGTAGCCCACCACAAACACCGGGAACGGCCGGCCCTGGGGTGCCGCCCCGGCCCAGTCCTGGGCGGAAGCCTGCGGGTCGGCATCGATGACAATCACCTGCTTCCCCCGCTCGGCCAGCGCCGCTGCCAGGTTGATGGCAGTAGTGGTCTTGCCCGAGCCCCCCTTTTGATTGGCAATGGCGATAATCACGGCAGCTTCCCCAGGTCTGCTCTAACACAAGCCACTAACAAGTGAATCGCAAACTCTGACAAAAGGGGCGGGTTTCAAACCCGACCTACTGGTGGCTAGCCCACTGCCGGCGGTTGCTTGGCGCGGATGGTGCGCGGCGGGCGCTTGGCCTTCTTAGGCGGCTGCAGCTGGGGAGGAAGCAGCACGAAATCCAGCACCTGCTCCAATTGGTCCACGGTGGTGAAGGTCATGGAGCGGCGCAGGTTCTTGGGGATCTCGTTCAGGTCCACCTCGTTGGCCTTGGGCAGGATAATGGCGCGGATGCCAGCGCGGCGGGCGCCCAGGACCTTCTCCTTCAGGCCACCAATAGGCAGCACCCGGCCTTGCAGCGTCACCTCGCCAGTCATGGCCACGTCGTGGCGCACTGGCCGAGAGGTGAGACTGGAAATAATGGCAGCCGCCAGGGCAATCCCTGCCGAGGGTCCCTCTTTGGGCATGGCGCCAGCTGGCACGTGCACGTGGATGTCGTAGCTGGTCAAAAGGTCGTCGGGAATAGCCAGGTCCTTGGCGTGGCTGCGGGCGTAGCTGAGCGCTGCCTGGGCAGACTCTTTCATGATGTCCCCGAGCTGCCCAGTGAGCAGCAGGGAGCCCTTGCCCTTCATAATAGTGGTTTCCACGAACATAATGTCGCCACCCATCGGGGTATAGTACATGCCGGTGGCGAGGCCAATGCGGTTCTCCTTGGCCTCGGTCTCCGGGCGGTAGCGCTCGGGGCCCAAGTGGCGGTGAATGGCGTTGCGGCTCAGCTCGGCCCGCTCCATTTGCCCCTCGGCGATCTGCCGGGCCACCTTGCGGCACAAGGTGCCAATTTCCCGTTCCAAATTCCGCACCCCGGACTCCCGGGTGTAGGCGTTGATCACGTGCAGGATGGCCCCGTCGGAGAACTTGATGGCCTCTGGGGTCAGGCCGTTCTCCTTGATCTGCTTGGGCACCAAATAGCGCTTGGCAATCTCCAGCTTCTCCTGCTCAATGTAGCCAGTGAACTCGATGAGCTCCATGCGGTCCAGGAGCGGCGCCGGGATCTGGTTGGCGTAGTTGGCGGTGGTGATGAACATCACCTCAGACAGGTCGAAGGCCACGTTCAGGTAGTGGTCCACGAAGCTCTTATTCTGTGCTGGGTCCAGTACCTCCAGGAGCGCTGCCGAGGGATCGCCCTGGAAGCTGACCCCCAGCTTGTCCACCTCGTCCAAGAGAAACACCGGGTTCTTCGTGCCAGCCTGGCGGATTCCCTGCACGATTCTCCCCGGCATGGCGCCAATATAGGTGCGCCGGTGGCCTCTGATATCTGACTCGTCCCGGGCGCCACCTAAGGAGATGCGGATAAACTTGCGGCCCAGGGATTTCGCAATGGATTCAGCGATGGAGGTCTTGCCCACCCCGGGCGGACCCACAAAGCAGAGAATCGGTCCCTTGTTCACCGCCAGCTCCTCTGGTAAATCACCACTCGCGGGCTTGTTGGGGTCGGTGAGCAGGTCTAAACGCTGCATTTTCAGCTTGCGCACCGACAGGAACTCCAGGATCCGATCTTTGACCTTGTCCAGGCCGTAGTGGTCCTGGTTCAAAATGCCGCTGGCCCGCTTAATGTCCAGGTTGTCCTCAGTGGTGACGTTCCAGGGCATCTCAATCAGCCAGTCTAAATAGGTGCGGATCACCGAGGCTTCGGCGGCATCGGGATGCATGCGCTCTAATCTGGAGAGCTCCCGCTCCGCCTCCTCCTGCACCTGGGGCGGCATCCCAGCCTGCTCAATGCGCTCCCGCAGCTCGCTGATCTCATCGCGGTCTGAGCCCTCGACCTCACCCAGCTCTTTCTGGATGGCCTTCATCTGCTCCCGCAGGAAGTACTCCCGCTGGTTCTTATCAATCTCGCCCTTGACCTCGGAGCTAATGCGCTGCTGCATCTTCATCAGCTCCAGCTCCTGGTCCAAGAGCACCGACAGCTTCTTCAACCGCTCTGATACCTTGAGCGTCTCCAAAAGCGCCTGCTTGTCCTCAATCTTGAAGCTAAAGGTGTAGGCCAAGAAGTCAGCCAGCTGCCCAGGCTCTTCAATGGAGCCGATGTGCGCCAGGGTATCGGGGGACAGGTTCCGCCCTAAGCGCAGGATCTCGTTAAATTGCTCCTTCACCTGGCGGTGCAGG
>JACQHA010000112.1 GCA_016199255.1 Deinococcus sp. | reverse complement strand
GGCCTGAAGGAGGCCAAGGACCTGGTGGAGGCCACCCCGGCGGTGGTGAAAGAGGGCCTCTCCAAGGCTGACGCCGAGGCCCTGAAGAAGAAGCTTGAGGAGGCAGGCGCCACGGTCGAGCTCCGGTAGGATTGGGCTTTACCCCAGGGGCCGGAGCGGGAGCGTCCGGCCCTCGGGGCATTTCCCTATGGCTAATTGCTCTCGGGCTCGGGGAAACCGCAGGCCATCTGCAGCGGACGGTGAGTCATATTAGCACACAAAAGCCAGCAGTCAAGAGTAACGGTTCTAGGCTTGGGGATTGGGCGAATGTGTCCCTGCACACCTTTGGCAGGATCAAAGAGACCTTGCCCCTCCCCCCGCTCACTGAAGTGCAGCTCAAGTCTTTCTACGACTTTCTGCAGCTCAATGTCCTGCCCGATAAGCGCCGCTCCGCTGGGCTGCAGGGAGCTTTCTTGGAGGTCTTCCCCATTGAAGAAGGGGACGGCCGCTCGCGGGGCGGCTCGGGGCTGGTGCTGGATTTTCTGGAGTACCGCATTGACCAGCCCAAGCACACCCCGGCCGAGTGCCGGGAGCGGGACCTGACGTATCAGGCGCCCATGTTCGTCAAGTTGCAGCTCATCCAGCGCGACACTGGGCTGATCAAGGAAGATTCAGTCTTCCTGGGCGACCTGCCCATGATGACCCCCGACGGCAGCTTCATCATTAACGGCGCCGAGCGGGTGGTGGTGAGCCAGATCCACCGCTCCCCAGGGGCTTATTTCACTGTAGAGCCGCGGGGCGCCAAAGAGGTGGTGGCGGCGTCTATTATCCCCATGCCCCGGCGCGGCCCCTGGCTGGAGCTGGAGTTTGACAACGCCAATGTGCTCTGGCTCAAGGTCAATAAGCGCAAGTTCCCGGTGACGCTACTCCTTAGGGTGCTGGGGTTTAACGCTGACGCCGTCCGGGCGCTGATGGGCCCCACGGCTGAAGCGCTGGAGCCCACGCTACGGGAGGACCGGGAGTATGCCCCCTCCGAGGCACTTTTGCACCTGTTCTCCATTATGCGCCCGGGGGAGCCGCCCCGGGAGGAAAAGGCGGTGGCCTTCCTTTTTAACCTGCTGGCCGATCCCCGGCGCTTCGATTTAGGCCTGCCTGGGCGCTACAAGATGAATCACAAGCTGGAGGGCGTGTACCGAGAGATGAAGTGGAAGCTCCCCAAGTACAGCTCGGAAGACTACGCCCAGACCCTGCTCAGCTATGACCCGGCGCAGGCCGCTAAATCTGGGCTGTATTTCCAGGACCAGGGTATTGTGCCCACGGTGCGCTATTTGTGCGGGCTGCACCTGGGCCTCCCTGGCTATGAGGTGGACGACATTGACCATCTGGGCAACCGGCGGGTGCGCACTGTGGGGGAGCTACTAGGGGACACCATCCGCCTGGGCCTGGGGCGCATGGCTCGAGGCATCAGGGAGCGCATGCTCTTGGGAGCGCCGGAGGCCGCTACCCCCCAGAAGATTGTGAATAATCGCCCGGTGGTGGCGGCTATCAGGGAGTTCTTTGGCCGCAGCCAGCTCTCCCAATTCAAGGACCAGCTCAACCCCCTGGCGGAGCTGCGCCACAAGCGGCGCATTTCCGCTTTAGGCCCCGGCGGCCTCACTAGGGAGCGGGCGGGGTTCGACGTGCGCGACGTGCACCGTACCCACTACGGCCGCATCTGCCCTATTGAGACCCCAGAGGGCGCCAACATTGGTCTGATCTCCCACCTGGCGGCGCACGCCAAGGTCAATGCCCTGGGGTTCATTGAGACCCCCTACCGCAAGGTGGTAAAGGGCAAGGTCACCGACGAGATTGTCTACCTCACTGCCGACAACGAGGACAAGTACATCATTGCCCAGGCCAACACCAAGCTGGGGAAGGACGGCGTCACCCTGGAAGGGGTGCGGGGCCGGGTGGTGGCCAGAGTCAGGGGCGACCCGGTGCTGGTGCTTCCTGAGCGGGTGGAGCTGATGGACGTGACCCCCAAGCAGATCGTCTCGGTATCCACCGGCCTGATTCCCTTTTTGGAGCATGACGACGCCAACCGGGCGCTCATGGGCGCCAACATGCAGAACCAGGCGGTGCCACTACTGCGCGCCGAGCCGCCTCTGGTGTGCACCGGGATCGAGGACCGGGTGGCGCTGGATTCCGGCACCCTGGTGCTAGCTGAAGAGGCCGGCGTGGTAAGCACTGTGGGGCCACGCCTCATTAAGGTGAAGAATGGCAAGGTGGAGAAAGAATATCCCCTCACCCGCTTCACCCGCTCCAACCAGACCACCTGCATTGACCACCAGCCGGTGGTGCGCCCGAATCAGAAGGTGCAAGCCGGCGACTTGCTGGCTGACGGGCCGGCCAGTCGCCAGGGCAAATTAGCGCTGGGGCACAACATCCTCATTGCCTTCATGCCCCTGGAGGGCTACAACTTCGAGG
>JACQHA010000104.1 GCA_016199255.1 Deinococcus sp. | reverse complement strand
GCGTAGCAGCGATCGGGTATTCCGAAAGACAAAGCGTCGCAGAGGCGTGTGGCGCTTGGCGAACTCGGACGCCACAGCGCGGCCAGCGCTCGAGAGCTGCTGCCCCCGCTGGCCACCGCGGCCACTGACCTGGCCACTGAGGTAGAGGCCGAGGCGGCGCTGCTGCCCGCCTTCCCTGCCCCGCCGTCGCCGGCAGTGGAGCTGCCCGCCATCCCCCAGGAGTCTACTGCGCCAGAAAGTTTCGCCCAGGAACGGTCCCAGATCCAGCAACTGGCGGCTGGCGCCCAGGCGCTGCGCACTGACCTGGCAGATCGCCTGGAGCAAATTGCTGATAGCAGCCAGGCGGTGGACGGGCTGCTCCAGGAAAGCACGCTCAGCGACAATACCCTGAGCCGCCTGGATGAGCTGGGCTTCGAGCTGGACCAGCTGCGCCAGGACGCCTTGGGGCTGGATAGAGAGCTCGCCGATCTCCTGGTGTTCCTGGATGAGCTGGACCAGGGGCTGGACCGGGTGCTAGGGGACGCCGAGGGGCAGGCTGAGTTCCAGCAGTTCGTAGACGACACTACCACCAACCTGGCTGCCTACCGCTCCGGCCTAGAATCCTTCGACGCCGACCTCAATCAAATTCCTGCCGACCTGGACGAGATCACTGCTCAGCTAGCTAGTGCTCCGGCTGAGGAGGGGCCCTCTGCTCTGGACCGGCCCCCCACCGAGCCTATCCAGCGCCGTAGTTTGCGAGACCGCCAGGACAGCGACCTGGTTACCCAGTCGCCCACCCGGCGCATTGCCCGGCGCGAAACCGCCACCGAAACCACCCAAGGCACCAGCCGTCGCATCCAGCGCCGCAGTGTGGCCCCTGAGACCACCTCCTCCCCCACCCGGCGCATTGCCCGGCGCAGCGTGTCTCCAGTGCCGGACAGCACTACCCAGCGTATTGAGCGGCGCAGCAGCACCCCAGCGCCGGCTGAGGGCATCACCCGCCGCATCCAGCGCCGCACAGTAGCGCCAGAGCCCGGGCAATCCACTACCCGGCGCATTGAGCGGCGCAGCCGCACTGCCGAGCAGGTGCCCACCGGCGCTACCCGGGTACGGCCGCGGTGACGCCTAGCTCCCCCCCGCTGCCTGCCCCAGGAGCGCCTGAGCCGCCGGGCTGCCAGGGATCTGGTCTTCGGGGATGCCCCAGGACTTGATATAGTTGGTCAAGTCCCAGATAGCCGTGGGGCTCTGGCTTTCTAAGAACCCCCAGGCGGGCATAATGCCGTGCCAGAAGCCGTTCTTGATCAAGTAGTAAATTTCCCCATCAGGCACCCGCTGCTGCACGTACTCGCTGCGCAAATTAGCCACCCTAATGGGCAGCGCCGCCGCCGCCGGGCCATCGCCCAGGCCCTGGGGGCCATGGCAGGAGGTGCAGCTCTGGAACAGTGCCTGGCCGCGCAAGACTGAATCCCAGGTTCTGGGCACCGGGCTCTTCAGTGGCTGCAGGCCGAATCTAGCCAGCTGCTCATCGCTATAGCGCGGGAGGTTGCGCGCCACCACATAGGGCGCCAGGTCCTCTGGCGTGCTGTAGCAATCAGGCAGGCCAGCGCCAGGGCTGGTGCAGGGTGGGATCTGCCAGTTGCGGATGAAGTGCACCAGATCCTCCACCTCGTCCCGGCGTAAGGAGCCCCCCAGCTCCTCACCCCAGGCCACCATGGGGCTCCCCTGCCACTGCCCCCGCCCACCGGCAATAGCGCGGCGGATGTAGTCATCATCGTAGAGGGCCAGCCACACCGGGTCACCTACCGCAGTCCCTATGCCTCCCTGGCCTTGCGGCCCATGGCATTGGGCACAGCCAGTTTGGTAAATCTCCGCCCCGAACTCAATGGAATTGGCCTTCACTTGTGCCTCAGCCAGCTCCATCCGCCGGGGCTCCACATAGAACTCGTAGGACAACACTGCCAGGAACACTACAGTCAGGAGCGCGCCTGCTAACAGCACTTTCATGCGATCTATCCTCTCAGAACTTCGTCAGCGGCTCACCCTCACCGTGGGTGTCGCGGTGGACGTAGTAGCTGAACTGGTAGCTTTCGGGGCCTTCGCCGGTCTTGCGCCCTCGGGGGTCGAGGATATCCTTGGTGAAGCGCAGGTCGAACGTGACCCGCATCAAGTTAGGGTCGCCAGCTACCGGCTGCCAGCGCTGGATGGTCATCTGGGCAGTTACGCCCCGGAACCTATCGGGCTTCTCCTGCGCAAACTCCTCAATCAAGTCCAGGTAGCGGTTATAGGCGCGGCGCAGGCCGGGAGCCTGGCGCATACACTCAGGCAGCACGGCGTTCTGGGCCACCTGGCCATCACAGCCCAGCAGCTCCGGGAAGGTCGGCAGGTTGCGAATGGCCGGGCGCATTTGCGTCTGGATCTCCACCGGCGGCGAGGTATCAATCCCCCAAATAGGCAGCCCCATGTAGGTCAGAGTGCCCAGCATGAGCACCGCCAGCGTATAGCCGGTAATGGCAAACACCCGGTCCTTCATTTTGCGGCTGGGGTTGCGGTCCATCCAGGGCAAGAGCAAGAGGACCAGCACCACCAGACCGGGGATGCCCACGCCGGCCCAGAACTTGTCGGT
>JACQHA010000106.1 GCA_016199255.1 Deinococcus sp. | reverse complement strand
TCGTCCAGTTTGTCATCGTTGATGCCAAACACAATGCGGCCATCCCTGGGCGCGGTGAACAGGCAGGTGGCTCCACCAACGAGCACCGGCGGGTCATCCTCGAACTTAGCAATGAGCGCCCCCATCGGTGCCCTCGGCGCGGGCAGGCCAGGATGTTCGGTCCCGAGCAGGCCGACAGAGGTGTTAGGCCGGACCTGGTCAGGGGGGCCGGTGAAGATGTTTCCAATGGCCCCCGGTGCGATGATTACCGTGGCCCCGGCGAACAGCCGCGTCCCCAGTTCTGAAGTGTTCACATCGGCCGTGCCGGGGATAACAAGGCTGATGGGTTGTACCTGCAACGAGCCTGCCTCGGCACGGATACGCTCGGAGCGCTGCTTATCGGCGTAAGTCTTCCAAGCGCGGACAGCATTTGCCAGCCCGTAGTCAGCCACCCCTATAAGCAGCAGCATGATGATTACCCCAAGGGGCGTGGCAAACAGCGCCCTGAGACCATTCGGGGAACGGGCCTGTGTCATACCTGAACTCCTTAATAGACATCACTATCAGCCTTGCGATTCCGCCTTAGGCCACACACCCCTGCAGGTGTATTGGCTACGACATATAATCATACCGCAAGTTTCTAGCCCGGAGGCCCAACGCTGGGAACACCTCCGGCTCAAATTAGCCTAATGGAGGAGGAAACATGCGCAGAGCTGTTGCCGTCCTGGGTATCCTAGCACTTGCCCTAGCAGTGGGAGCGCTGGCCCAGTCCAGCGGGACATTTGTTAGCGTAGCGGAACAGGCCGGGGTGGATTTCCGGCCATTCCTGCCCACCTTACAGGGACCTGTGGGCTTTGCCGGCGCTGGCGTAGCAGTGGGAGACTATGATCGAGATGGCCTGCTCGACCTCTACTTCCCCAACACCTATGGGGCCAACCGGTTGTACCGCAACCTGGGCAACTTCCAGTTCACTGAGGTAGCGGCGGCAGTAGGTGCGGCACTGCCTGATGACACCAGCCACGGCGCGGTGTTCTTTGACTATGACAATGACGGGGATCTGGACCTCTATGTGACCAACACTGGGCCCAACCGGCTGCTGCGTAACGATGGCGGGGTCTTCACCGAGGTTGGAGCCAGTGCTGGCGTAGACGACGCGGGCAACGGCACCAGCGCCACTGTAGGTGACTACAACAATGACAGCTGGCTGGACCTCTATGTAGGGAACTTCTCCCGGGCCGATGAAGGCCCTGACGATGACACGGTGCGCAATCTTCTCTACCGCAACAACGGCGATGGCACCTTCACCAACGTGGCACCCATCGCCGGCGTGGACTCCATCGGCCACACCTGGGCAGCACACTTCTTCGACTATGACAATGACGGCGACCAGGACCTCTATGTGGCCAACGACCGGGTATATGGCGGGGTGCATGACAACTTCTATCGCAACGATGGGGTGAACCCGGACACCAGCGAGATACAGTTCACCGACATTGTCGTTGAGCTGGGATTGGATGTCTTGCGCTTTAGCATGGGCGCCGCCGTGGGGGATTACGACAACGACGGGTGGCTGGACCTGTTTGTCACCGACATTGGCCGCAACTGGCTCTATCACAATGAAGGAGACGGCACCTTCCGCGAGGTGAGCGAGGAACTGGGAGTAAAGGCTGGCAAGAATAGTGGCGAGGACCTTGTTTCCTGGGGCGCCCAGTGGTTCGACTATGACAACGACGGCCTATTAGACCTATTTGTACCCAACGGGCACACGGTAATAGGCCCCCTGCGGGCCTTTGTGCAGGTCAACTTGCTGTTCCACCAGAACCAGGCAGGGACCTTTGACGAGGTGGGGGCAGACATGCGGGTGCGGAAAGTCACCAGCAGCCGTGGTGCCGAAGCTTGCGACCTGGACGGCGACGGCCGGCTGGATCTCTTGGTATCCACCAGGGACGCCCCGGTACTCCTCTACCGCAATGAGGTGCCGGCGGAGAATTTCCTGATGCTCACCTTCCAGGGCACCGTGTCCAACCGGGACGCAGTGGGCACCAGGGTCTATCTCACGACGAACGGCGTGACCCAGCAGCGCCTGGTGACCTCAGGCGGCAGCACCTTCTCAGCCAGTGACTACAGCGTGCACTTCGGGTTAGGCGATGCCCGCCTGGTGGATCAGATCCGCATCGTCTTCCCCAGCGGCCGGGAGCGCGTCCTGAGCTACGTGGCTGCGAACCAGAGGATACATGTGATCGAGCCGGGGGGCCGTTAGCGGATGCACCTCCGGTGCGCCACCGATAAACTGATCGCGGGTGGCCCCGCTGAAGCAACTAGCTGGATGCAGGTTCACCAACGGATGGCCGGCCAGCTACACTCCGTTGATAACCCGGCACTCAGGCGGCTGCTTCAGCGGGACCCTCTACTATCAGTTTATCGGTGGCGCACCGGAGGTGCATCCGCTAACGGGAACTGTGCCGCTACCTTGAACCGGTCCGCTAGCCGGGGGTAGAGGGAGCGGTAAAGGTCATAGACCTGGTTGTACAGCTTGACTCGCTTGGAGTTGGGCTGTACCCGTTCTTTAATGCGCACGGCGGCGGAGCAGGCCTCTTCTACAGTGGCGTACTGGCCCACTGCCACGCCGGCTAAGAGCGCCGCGCCAAACGCCGGTCCTTCGTCCACCTGGGGGACTGCCAGTTCCTGGTTAAAGACATCGCTCTGGATCTGGCACCACAGCCGGCTCCGGGCGCCGCCGCCAATGACCCGGATCTCGCGCACTTCCAGGCCCATGCCATGCAGGATCTCCAATGAGTCCCGTAGGCCCAACGCTACACCCTCCAGTACCGAGCGCACTAGGTGGGGCCGGCTATGCCTGCCGGTGAGGCCAAACCACACCCCCCGGGCATAGCTGTCTTTGTGGGGGGTGCGTTCCCCCATGAGGTAAGGCAAGAAGACCAGCCCCTCACAGCCGGGCGGTGCTTGCTCGGCCTCTTGGGCAAGCAGGTCGTATACGTCTCTCCCGGTGTTGACGGCCACTTCACGTTCAGCGCCGGCGAAAGTGTCGCGGTACCAGCGCAGGGAGTTGCCGGCGGAGAGCATGACACCCATGCAGTACCAGCACCCCGGGACGCTGTGGCAGAAGGTGTGTACCCGCCCCTGGGGATCAATCAGCGGCTGGTCAGTGTGCGCTAGCAGGGTGCCACTGGTGCCAATGGACGAGGATACTAGCCCACGCCGCACGACGCCGATGCCCACAGCGGCACAGGGGTTGTCGGCACCGCCGGCAGCCACGGTCATTCCCTCTGGCAGACCGGTGGCCTGGGCCACCGCCGTGGTAATCTTCCCGGCTATCTGGGGCGACTCCAGCACCGGCGGCAGCCAGCTCTGATCGATGTCCAAGGCCTCCAAGATCTCCTCTGACCATTTCCTCAACTGGACATTGAACAAGAGTGTCCCGGCGGCATCTGAAGCATCTATGGCCAGCTCGCCAGTGAGCCGGTAGCGCACATAGTCCTTGGGCAAAAGCACGTGCCGGATCTTGCGGTAGAGCTCCGGTTCGTTATTTCGCATCCACACCACCTTGGGGGCGGTGAAGCCTGCCAGGGCGGGGTTGGCGGCTAGCTGCAACAATCGCTCTTCACCAATGGTATTGGTAATCTCCTGGCACTCTCTAGCAGTGCGCTGGTCGCACCAGAGAATCGCCGGCCGGACCACCCTGAGGCGGGCGTCCAGGGGCACCAGCCCGTGCATCTGCCCGGAGAGCGCCAGTCCCGCCACTTCCCCAGCGCCCAGCTGGCGCAGCACTTCCACCGTGGCGCGCCACCAGTCCTCAGGGTCCTGCTCGGCCCAGAGCGGCCGGGGGGCAGACAGGGGATAACTGCTACTGGCGCTGGCTACCACCTTCCCCCGCTGGTTGACCCGCAGGCCCTTTACCCCAGTGGTGCCGATGTCCAAGCCCACTAGATCCATGCCATCCTCCCTTTTTGCCGGGCTTCACGATAACACACCCTCACCCCTGCCTTCTCCCTATCAGGGAGAGGGAGAAAACCTACCCAGACTCGTTTTCCTCCCTCTTCAAATACTCCTCTCCCCGCGGGGGAGAAGGTCGGGATGAGGGGCACACAAGACCGCCCCGGCAGTCCGCCCCGTACTCTTGTAGCGGAAGGCAGGCACAAAAGGGGCAACGATTGGCTATGACCATGCTTCAGAAACATCACGCTGGACTCAGCCGCGACGAAGTGCGACTCTACTACAACCACCGCTGCCAGGTGTCTTGGCTGGATGACTGGTACAGCTCGCGGGCCAAAGCCCTGGCTCTCAAACTCTTTGACCCCCGGCCAGGCCAGCGTCTTCTGGAAGTGGGCGTGGGGACCGGCCAGTGTTTTGTGGAGATCCTTAAGCGCCTCCAGGGCCAGGGGGAACTCTACGGGGTAGACCTCTCGCCGGAGATGGTGCGCCTCACCAACCAGCGAGCGGCCGCCAGCGGCTACAGCGGCTACCGGGTCATAGAGGGGGCAGCAGACAAGTTACCCTTCGTGGACCAGTCCTTTGATGGCGTCTTCTGCACCTATGTCCTGGACCTCTTGCCCCAGCAAGAGATCGTCCAGGCGCTGGGGGAGTTCCAGCGCATCCTGCGCCCCGGCGGCCGGGTGGTGCTGGCGGGGCTGACCCCAGGGCAGTGTCCCTTCACCCGGCTCACCGCCTGGCTGTGGACCTTTATCTATTGCCGGGTGCCTTTGGCCGTAGGCGGCTGCCGGCCGCTGTCGCTGGCACCCTACCTGCGCCGCCGCCAGTTCGCTCATCTCCAGCGCCATTACCTGGTGCAGCGTGGCGTGCCCTCTGAGATCATGGTGGCCAGCCGCCTCTAGCCCATTCCTGGTAGCTGCCTCCCCCCTGCTACACTTAGGTCCATGCGGCCAGTGGTGATCCTCACCTACGGCAGCCAGTACGACCGGCTCATTGCCCGCAGGGTGCGCGAGCTGGGTGCCTACTCCCTGCTGCTGCCGGGCACGACGCCGGTTGAAGAGATCCTCAAGCACCACCCGGTGGGGCTGATTCTCTCTGGAGGGCCGGCCAGCGTGTTTGAGCCCGGCGCGCCCCGGG
>JACQHA010000111.1 GCA_016199255.1 Deinococcus sp. | reverse complement strand
TGCGCACCTGGGCGTAAGCGGCTACCAGGCGGCGGGTGAACTCTGGGGCGAGACCCCGCTGCACAATCACCCGCCGGGTGGTGGTACAGCGCTGGCCGGCAGTGCCTACTGCCCCAAAGAGCACAGCACGAAGGGTGAGGTCTAAGTCGGCGTCGTCCAGCACAATAATGGCGTTGTTACCGCCTAGCTCCAGAATAGTGCGCCCCAGGCGCTGGGCCACGGCGGTGCCAATGCGGCGGCCCATGGTGCACGAGCCAGTGGCGCTAATGAGTGGGATGCGGCTATCGTTAATCAGCCGCTCACCGATGGTGCTGCCAGAGCCAATCACTAGGTTCATAACCCCATCCAGGCCATTGGCCTGGAACACCCGGTTCACAACGTGCTGGACAGCGATGGCAGTCAGCGGTACAAGCGACGAGGGCTTCCATACCATGGTGTCGCCGCAGACGGCGGCGATCATGGCGTTCCATGACCACACCGCCGCTGGAAAGTTAAAGGCAGTGATGATTCCCACTATGCCCAGGGGGTGCCACTGCTCGTACATGCGGTGCTGGGGCCGCTCTGATTGCATGGTGAACCCGTAGAGCTGCCGGGACAGGCCCACGGCGAAGTCGGCAATGTCAATCATCTCCTGCACTTCGCCTTCACCTTCGGCACGGATTTTGCCCATTTCCAGCGAGATCAGGGCTCCTAGAGGCTTCTTCACCTGGCGCAGCGCCAGCCCTAGTTGCCTGATGATCTCGCCCCTGGCTGGCGCTGGCATCATCCGCCAGGTGGCAAACCGCTCCGCCGCCCGGGCCACCACCTGCTCGTATTCCTCGGCGCTGGCCTGGCGCACGCGGGCAATGGGTTCCTCTGTGGCGGGGCAGAGGGACACCAGGTCGCCACCCTGGCCCACTAGCCACTGGCCGTGGCAAGCGCCAGAATTCACCGGCTGAATCCCCAGCTCGTCCAAGATGGGCTTTATGTCCATGGCCATCATCCTCTCAGGCGCAGCCTGCGCCGCGCAAAGGTGCTGTTGGGGAAAATCATACCGTATGGGCTTCTGGAAGCGTGCACCCCGTGGCCAGGTCCTACTGCAACGCCTGCGCCGGGGCCATGATCGCTAGATCGTCGTCCTGGAACCGGGCGAAATGGGCCAGGTTCCAGGTCAGCAGGACCTCGACGCCGGCCTTCCGGGCGCAGGCTACGATAACCGCATCGTACGCCTGCCCGCCAGTCACGCCTGCATCTGGCAGGAGCTTGAGGAGGCGCCAGTACTCAATGGGGGACAGGGCCACGGTGTCAGCCTTCCCCCAGTTCCCTTCTAGGAGGGCCAGGGTGTCACTGGGGCTGAGGCGGTGGGGTGGGGGCAACCTGGTGAGGACGGCATAGGCCTCGATCAAGGCCGGGGCGGCCATGACCAGGGCCTGCCGGGCGCGGCGGCGGCGCTCCAGCTCCTCCCTGGTGGCCTGGTGGTGCTCGTGCCACTGGCACACCGCCGCCACCAGGCAACTGGTATCCAAAAGAAAGCGGGTCACGACCGGTTTCGTTCTGCTCTCAGGCTTTCCCGGATGGCCTCAACAGTAGCGTGGGTGAGCGGTTCCTGGGGCTGCTGCGGCACGGCCACCAGCAATCCTCCCAGCCTTTCCAGGGAGACTGGCACCGGGGCAGGCTCCAGTTCAATATGCCCTCCCACCAGCCGCGCTATGAGCTCGGTGCCGGGCTTGAGGTGGGCAGCGTCGCGAATGGCCTTGGGCACCACCACCCGCCCAGCGGCATCTATGGTAGTTCTCATGGCAATAATAATACCATGCATAATGCCATGCACTCTACCTCGCGCTTTATGCCACAAAATACGGTATGATTTGTCCTCAGCCGGGGAGTGTCGTAGAATCTGGTCGTTCAGGAAGAGCCGGCACCCGAGGTTGGCTGGGAGGAGGAGAGCGGAGAGCATGCCCCCCTTGAGTCCGAAAGAATTCGAAAGGTTTCTCACCAAGACCAGGTACATCGGCCGGCTGGGCACCTTGTTGCCAGACGGGTCGCCCTATGTGACGCCGGTGTGGTTCGAGTGGGATGGCAAGAAGTTCTACATTATGGGCAAGCCCCTGGCGCAGTATGTGAAAAATGTGGAGCGCGACCCCCGGGCTTATTTAGTGGTGGACCGGGAGAAATTCCCCTACATGCGGGTGAATGTGCAGGGTCAGGCCAAGATTGTAGGCCGCCGCTGGAGCCAGCGCTGGGTGGACATGGGCAACCGCATGATCAAGCGCTACCTGGGCGAGGTGGCGCTGAAGTACGCCGCAGCGCGGATGAAATACGGCATTGTCATGATCGAGTTGACGCCGGAGAAGATCAACTCCTGGAAAGTCACGGATTTTCCGCCGGACCGGACCTTTACCGAGCCGGCGAGGTGGCGGGAAGTTTGAAGGAGGGACCATGAATCGGAAGGTGTATCTCACTGTGGCTGTGCTGGCGCTGCTGGCGTTCAGCGTGGGCGGCTTGGGGCAGGGCAGCCTGTCCATTGGCATCATCCTGCCGTCGCCTCAGGACGACCTGGGGTTCTCCCAGTCTGGCCGGGACGGGGTGCTGCGGGCCGCTGCCCAGCTGGGCAACTTGGAAGTGGAGATTGTGGACTCGGTGGGGTTCGGGGATGTGGAGGCCATTCTCTCTGATCTGGCTACCCGCCACGACATCCTCATTGCCGAGAGCAACGGCTATTTGGATGGCACTATCCCGGTGGCGCTGCGCCACCCGGGGAAGTTCTTTTTAGTGCGCAATACCGAAGTGGTGACCCGCCCCATTCCAGGCAATCTGGTGATGTATGACCTGAACTTTGGCTCCGTGGGCTGGGTGCAGGGAGTGATTGCTGGCCTACTCACCAGGACCAACATCATTGGCGACATCGACTCGCTGCCGGTATTGATCCGCTTTGCCAATATCCGGGGCCTGATCTGCGGCGCCCGCTTCGTGAACCCCAACACTACTG
>JACQHA010000006.1 GCA_016199255.1 Deinococcus sp. | reverse complement strand
GTGGAGACCGACTGCCCCTTTCTTGCGCCCCAGCCCCGGCGCGGTCAGCCCAACGAGCCCGGCTACGTGCGCTTCACCCTGGAGAAAATCGCCCGGTCGCGTGGCTGGACCTTAGAGGAAACCGAGCAACTTACTGACCAGAACGCTAAACGCCTGTTCAGGCTGCCAGATTAGGGGCTGCCAGCAAAGTACTTCCGCACCACCTGGCGGTACTCCGCCGGCAAGTCAGCATCCTGGCTGGCGCCTTCCACCGCCCGGGCGTAGCTCTCCGGTAGCTGGCCCGGCATGCGGTTGAGCCCCTCGCCCTGGGGCGGCAGGCGCACTGCCCCAGCATAGCTGGGGCCCTGCCTTTGCTGCCCACGCAAGAACTCCTCCTGGCCGGAAGCGGTGCCAGAGCTGCCCTCCACCTCCAGGGAATCACTTCCCAGGCTACCTACCCCACCTGCCCCCTCCTGGTCGGTGAGGCCGTTATCGCCCAGGTCGCCTGGCGAGTCCCCCTGGCCCAGCTGCTCCCCTTCTTCCAGCTCAGGGAACCCCTCCTCCCCTGCCCCACCTTCTTGGCCCGAAGACTGGTCCCCACTGCCCTGGCCACCTTCACCAGATTGGCCCGGACGCTGCCCCAGAGGGTTGCGCCGCCCACCCGGCCGCTCTGGCGAGGCTGGCTGGCCCTCCTCACTGGGCTGGGGCGGCACCACCTGATCCAGGAACTGCTCCAGGTCACTCCCAAAGCGCTCTGGATCCACTGGCTGGTTGGGCAATTGCCCCAGGTCCTCGCCAAGCAGCCCGGGGGTCACTGCCCCCAGGGCCAGTGCCTGGCTGATCCGCTCCAATACCGAATCCTGGGCCAGCGGCACCGCCCCAGGCAAAGGGGCAGTGCTATCTGTCACCCCCAGCAGGCCAGTGTACTCGTCAGTCTTGCCACTCTGGGCCCGGGGCAGGGGGAAGACCCGCACCCCAGGCGGCTGCAAACCCTGGGCCAAAGGCTGCGCTGCCGGCGCCATAGTCGCGCTCACTGGCGCTAGCGCCGGGCGGAGTAGCGCCCCCCCTATGAGCAAAGCAGCCAGCGCCCAGCCCAGCCAGCTCGCTAGCGGCACTGGCGGCAAGGGAGCCTGGGGGATGGCGGCTGCCGCCTCGGCGCGGTTCCGCTCATGGAAGCCATAAGGATCCCTGTGGCCCCTTGACTCCCAGGCAGCGCCCATTAACGCCCCCAGGCGCTGCTCCAGGTAGCGCACCAGGCGCCTTTTCACCCACAGCGGCGCTAGAGCTACCCAGGTTGCCCCAAGGGCAGCAGCCACCGGCCAGAGCAGCCCCCAGTGCCGCGCCGCAAGCGCCAGCGCCACTCCTGCCAGCACCAGCGCCCCCCGGCACTTGAGCTCAGCGCGCCACTGAAAGCGCCCCAGCTGTTTGGGAAAATCACCTTTCTCAGCCACTGCTCTCCTGTTGCCCCTCGGCGCGCACAGTCAGCAGAAACATCAGGCCACCTAAGAGTACGTAGCCAGCTGCTCCCACTGGCCAGCCCTGCACCCCATCCGCCTGGCTGTAGACTGCCACCACTGGGCTCAGCTGCCCCAGCCAGGGGAGGCGCAGCACGCCGCTGGCTGCGATGGGCAGGCCGGCCAGCAGCGCATATTCCACCACCTCCGCCGCGGTGCCACTGAGGTAGCCTCCTACCACATAGCCGGTCCCTACCAGGCCCCAGCAGAGCGCCAAGAGCAGCAGGTAGTGGTTCCACCAGGGGGTGGTGGCGTGGGCCACAGTGTGGGCGGTGACGACTAATGGCAGGGAAAGCAACAGCACCACCAGGAGCTGGGCAAAGGAGGCCAAGAGAATCGCCCGGCGAGGCGCAGCTTCAGAGCGGCGCTCCACCCCCAGCACCAGCGCGGCAAAGCTCAGCAAGCCACCGTTCACATTAGCCAAGAAGCGCCAGCTGCTGGGTTCCCGCACCCCCGAGGCAGTGGCCGGCGCCCGCCAGCTGACCCAGAGTAGCAGGCCTTCCAGCGCCACCAGCCCCACCACCAGCTGGTAAGCGGTGTAGCTCGAGAGGTAGTGCTCCAGGCGCTGGCGCACCTCTCGCATTAGGGCGCCCACACTTCCCAGTACACCCCCTGCTGGTCCCGGGCATAGAGCCTGGCTCTTGCCACCCCTAGCTCCTCCAGCTGGGCCCAGCGCTCGCCATACAGGGCCGGAGTGAGGCCATCATCCGCCGAGGGCCAGTTGCGCTGCGCCTCTTCCCGCCCCTGGGCCTCCCCCAGGGTGACCGGCACGCCAGGCAGCAGCTGGCCCAGCCTGAAGTAGCCCCCCGCCTCCACCAGCACCACCTGGGATAAAGCCGCACTGCCGTCCAGTACGATTTGACTACCCCGGCGCTGCCAGGCCCACGCCAGGGGCAACAGGGCTGGCGCCACCACCTGGCGCTGTTCCCAGGGCCCTACGTGGAAGCTCATCTGGCCATCTTGCACGGCAAAGCGGTAGTGCCCGGCCACCTGGCCACTACTTGAGCGGGGCGGCAGTGCCAGGCGCGATGGATACGGGAACTGGCCAGTGCCGCCCGCCAGGCTCACATAGCTGGTGAGCTGCGCAGCATGGGCCCAGGGCTCACCTGAGCGGGCCGCGCCCAGCCACACCGTAAAGCGCGACTCCCCCTTGCCGGCACCGCCCAGCGCCAGCACCGTGGCCGCCATCACCAATCCCCCTAGCCACCCCCAGTGGGAGAGGGACTTGCCCCGAAGCAGCGCCGTCAGCGCCGCCACCAGCGCCACATAGCCGGCCACAGCCAGCACCGCTAAAAGCTTGCTGCGCCCGGTATCCAGCCGGTGGTACGCGCCGATCTTGCGCGCCAAGGGCACCAGGTCGGGCTCAGGGATGTCCAAGGCCAAAAGCTCCTGGAGCACCAGCGCCGCACCAGGCCAGCGGGCCGCTGGCGGCCGCAAGGGATCGAACCCCACATAGCTCACCTGGCCAGCCCCCTGGGGGATGGTGGCAATCCACAGCCAGCCATGGTCATAGCGCGCCGCCGCCCCTGCTTTGGCCCTGGCCACACTGGCGGCAAAGCTCTCCACTGCCTGCCCGAACAACTGGTCCCGGGACCCCACCGCCTCGACGGTCACCGGCAAGAGCGCCGCCAGTCCCGAATCAATAGCCAGCGCATCTTCCCCCAGCGCCACAATCAAGTGCCCGCCAGAGCGCACCCAGCCAGTGACGCCGCTCCCTAGTGGCCCCAGATAATCGCTCAGGAGTAAAGCCCGCACCCCGTCATACCCCAGGGGATCAGGCGGCAGGGTCGAAGGACGCACCTGGGCCACCCGCCCGGCCAGCTCGGGCAACACCCCGGCCAGCGCTCCCAGGCGCTCGCCCACCACCAGCACTAATGGAGGAGCACTAGTGGGCAATTCCCAGCTCTTTTCCAGCGCCAGCTCCCCATCCTGGTAGATGCGCAGCTGCACCGGATTGGTGCGCTCTGGCAAATAGGGATAGAGGTACGTCTTGCGCTGGCCACCGCCCGCCACCACCAGCTGGTAGATGGCCTGGACCTCCCCCCGGTACGGCCCCCCCTCAGTGACCTCCAGCTCGACCACCAGGGGAGTTGGTGAACTGGCGCTAATGGTCAGCTCCGCCGGACCCCAGTACCCGGCAGCGTAGCGCCCGGCGAACCCCAGCTCCAGCTCAGCCTCTAGCCCAGCGGCCACTGGGGGCCGGGCCACCTGGGCGGAAGCGGTACTGCTGGCCAGCACCAGCAGCCAGAGAAGCCACCTCACTGGCGGGGCAGGAGCCCCAGCGCCACTGGCACTGCCCTGCCCTCACCCAGACCATTGACCCGCTGCCCGGCTACCACCAGGCTGGTGGAGCTGCCCGAGTCTACTTGCATGGCGTCCAGTAGCCCTAGGGCCACTGCCGCCTGGGCGAGCTCTTCCAGGCTCAAAGGCCCCCCGGCAAACAGCACCAGCCGCCCCTGGCGGTCCAGCCCTACCCCACCCCGGCTGGTGCGCCGCTGGGTGACGTCGGCCTGAAAACGCTCTGGGGAGAAATCACTCACCACCTGGCTGTGCTGCACCAGAAGCGGTCCCGCCCCGGCTGCCTCCTCGGCTCCTGCCCAGAACGGGTCACTCCAGGTGCGGTTCACCTGCATGCTCACCAGCGGCCGGGCCTGGTCTAGCACCGGGATCAGCCCGGGCTGATAGATAATGGCTGCAGCCCCTGGGGGCACCGCCACCGGCGAATCGCTCCGCCCCATGAGCGTCCCGCCCTGCACCACCAGCGCCCGCTCGCCAGGCGCTAAAAGCGCCACCCCGGCAGAAAGCACCTGGAGGCTATCAATAAGCGCCGGGTCAATGCGCTGGCCACTGGTGAAAATCTGGGCGGCGCGGCTGACGCGCGCAATGCGCACTTCCTGGCCCCTTACCCCAATGGCTGCCCGGGGATTATAAGGGTCCTGGAGCAGCCGGCCACCGCTGCGGATCAGCCCAATGGGCAGGCCAGTGGGTGGGTCAAAATAGTTGACGTTTAGGGCCGCCAGGGCGCCGGCCGCCTGCGCCAGCTCCCCGACTGGGGCGCGCTGCCCCGAGCTAAACAGCACCTGCGGCTCTAGTAGCTGCAAGTCAGCTCGCACCACATGGAGCTCTACTGGCCCCTGCGCCGTGGCAAAGGGAACCTGGTCATAGCCCAGCCCTGCTGCCAGGCTCAAGGGCGGAGCAGGCATACGCTCTGTGCCCGGTGGCACAAATTCAATTCTGGTATTCACCCCCAGCACCTGGGCGGCGGCGGCCAGGGGCAGCTCCGGGCAGCCCACCCCAGGCCGGGGCGGGGGGTAAGAGCCCTGCAGCCAGCCTATGCCGTACACGTAGCGCAGCTCCCCGACCTGCAGTTCCTCCCGGCTCACCACCAGAGCGAGCCCCAGAAAATCGGCCAAGTCACAGGCCGAGACATAGCCGTCCCGCATCGGAACCGCCACCACTACCATGCCAGCCGGCACCTGGGCCGCCACCAGCCCCAGGGCCAGGAACCCGATCCAGGCCAGCTTCACCAGCGTACCCCCTGGGCCACGAACCCGAGCGCCAGAAGCGCCGCGCCGCCTGCCGCCAGCCACGGCCACAGGCGCTGCGCCGGAGCCAGGGGCTCTCGAATCGGTGCCAGCTGGCCAGCTTGTAGCATGGCAACTTGCTGGTGCTCGCTGCTATCGAGCACGTCAGCCACATTGCCGCCGGCAGACACATAAGCCCCGGCGGTCACTGCCCAGGGGCGAAGGCGGCCAGGGCCAAACAGGTCCAGCGGGCTGACCAGCACATAGTAGCCCCAGTCTGGCGCCGGCGGCCCCAGGGGCAAACTAAAACGCACCCCCCGCCCCAGGTCCCGGCCGACATCGTCCACCACTGTCACCGATACAGGCTGGGGTTGGCTCCCAGCAGGGCCGACACTGTACGCCTCAAACCCGCTGAGGACCACGGCCACTTCCCAGCCACTGGCTAGCGCCAAGGGGGCTTCGAGTACACAGCTTACCTGCCCACCGGCGCCCACCTCTAACCCCACCACTTCCTGGCCGGGACAGCTGCGCTCGGCATCAGTTGCCGGCGCCAGGCGGCTGAAGAGCCTAGTGGCCGGCAGCAACAGATCAGTGCGCCCCCCTGCCGCCAGGTCCAGGTACAGCTGGATCAGGGGGTGGGAGAAACCGAGCGGCGCCTCCCAGGGGTTGGCTAAACGCGAGAGCCACACGGTGAACTGGGTGCCAGCGGCGGTCTCTTCTAGCTCCAAGCCCCGCAAGTCCAGCACGCCGGCCTGGAAGCTGGCCTCCAGTGGGTAGCGGAAGGCCCCGGCGCCATAATCGTCGCCTGAGGGGTCCTCCAAGAGCAGGCTGGCACTGGAGAAGCGGCCCAGCCCCAGCACCAGCCAGAGCAGCACCACAGCCCTCATGGCACCCCCTCGTCTGATTCCTCAGACCAGAGCGGCCCATACTGCTCCTGGCGGCGCTCCCGGCGTAAGAGGCCCAAGAGCGCCTTGGCCGCCAGCTGGGGATCGTGCCGGATCAGCTCCCCAGGGGCGAGAAGCGGGCGCGCCACGACCCTCACCCCCAGAGCGGCCAGCTCAGCGACCTGTGGCGGCACCAAGGTGCCGCCAGAGCGCACATAGCGCTCCAGGCGAGGGGTATCAGGCTGGGTGGTGTTGACCAACACCATGTCCACTCCTGCCCCCAGGTAACGCTGCAGCACCTGGTAGTGGTCCACCGCCCCGAAGCCCGCAGTCTCCCCCGGCTCACCCATAATGTTGCACACGTAGACCGTCACCGCCCGGCTGCGCCGGATGGTGTCGGCAATGCCAGGCACCAGCAGATTCGGAATGACGCTGGTATACAAGCTCCCCGGGCCCAGCACCACCAGTTCGGCTTCCATGATGGCCTGCAGCACCTCGGGCGGCGGGCGCACATCGCCTGGATCCAGCCACAGCTCTTTGATGCCCTTATTCGCTTCCCGGATCTTGGTCTCGCCCCGCACCTGGCTACCATCAGCCAGCTCGGCCACCAGCGTCACCGGCACATTGGTAGCCGGGAGCACGGTACCCCGCACGGCCAAAATGGCACTGGCCTGTTTGATAGCCGTGCTGAAATCGCTGGACATCTCAGAGAGCGTCGCCAGCAGCACATTGCCAAAACTGTGCCCCTGGAACCCCTCACCCCGGGTGTAGCGATAGGACAGGAGCCGCTCCATAGTGGGCTCGCTGTCGGCCAGCGCCGCTAAGCAGTTGCGCAAGTCCCCTGGCGCCGGCATGTGGAAGGTCTGGCGCAGCCGCCCGGAGCTGCCGCCGTCATCGGCCACAGTCACCACCGCGGTCATGTTGGCGGTATACTCTTTCAGACCCCGCAAAACAGTGGACAGCCCGGTGCCGCCCCCCAGCGCCACCACC
>JACQHA010000126.1 GCA_016199255.1 Deinococcus sp. | reverse complement strand
CAACCTGGTACACTGGGGGTATGCAACATTCCCAAAACAATTCCTGCACACTCACCACATCCTTCCCCCTACCACGTCTCCTGGTGCAGGTGGGCTGCTCTCCACTTCCCGCAGCCCAGCACTAGACTAGAGGAGGACATGATGCGCAAAGGCATCACTCTGGGTATCGCCCTGTTCGGCCTGGCGTTAGGCAGCTTCGGCCTGGCCCAGGTGTCCGGGGACGTGATTGTGGACGGGTCCAGCACCGTAGCCCCCATTACCATTGGCGTTGCCGAGGAGTTCCGCTCAGTAGAGCCTGGCATCAACGTCTCGGTGGGCATCAGCGGCACCAGCGGCGGCTTCCGGCGCTTCTGCCCTGGGGAGACTGATATGAGCGACGCTTCCCGGGCCATGAAGGCCAGCGAGCTCGGCTCCTGCGCCCAGAATAATGTCCAGTTCATCGAGCTGCCGGTGGCCTTCGACGGCCTGACGGTGACGGTGAGCCGCCACAGCCAGATCTTTAGCGGCCCGGCCTGCCTGACAGTGGGCGAACTCAAGGTGCTGTGGCGGCCAGAGTCCCAGGGCATCATCACCCGCTGGAACCAGGTGCGCTCTGAGCTGGCCAACCGGCCTATTGTCCTCTCCGGCGCTGCCCCCACCTCCGGCACCTTCGACTTCTTCACCGAGGTGATCAACGGCCAAACTGGTGCCAGCCGCACTGACTACTTTGGCACCGAGGACGACGAGTTGCTGGCCCGCCAGGTAAGCCAGGAGCCCTTTGGCCTCGGCTACTTTGGCTTCGCCTTCTATGTCAACAATGTCGACCTGGTCCAGCCAGTGGCTATTGACCCCCGCAAAGAGACCCTGGATGAGCTGCGCCAGACTGACTCCAGCGCCACCTGTACTGGCGTGCTGCCTGCCCCAGAGACTATTGCCTCGTTCGCGTACACCCCCCTGAGCCGGCCGCTGTTCATCTATGTCAATGCCAACTCTGCTGCCCGGCCGGAGGTGAGCGCCTTTGTGGACTTCTACCTGAGCGAGGAGATCTTGGGCAACGAGATCTTCATGAGCGATGTGGGCTACGTGATCCTGCCTGAAGAAGCCCGGGAGCTGACCCGCCGCTGCTGGGCTAACCGGGTGACCGGCACGGCATTTGCCGGCAATTTCGCCGAGTTCGCCGGCCAGAACATCACCGACATTCTGGAGACCAAGAACTGCGGCTAAGGGCAGCCATGGCGAGAAGCACACCATTCCCGGCACGGCTCGAAGCCGGTGCGCCCCAGCTCCGGACCAGGCGGGCGCGCTCTTTCAAGGAGCGCGCCATCCAGCTCTTGCTCTTAGGCTGCGGCCTGCTGTCGATTCTCACCACCCTCAGCATCATCCTGGTCTTCTTATTTGAGACCATTGGCTTCTTCCGGCAGGTGTCGATTTTCGAGTTCTTTGGCTCCACCAGGTGGACACCGCTGTTCCTGGAAAAGCATTACGGGGTGTGGCCGCTGGTAATCGGCACCCTGGTGGTGACATTGATCGCCGTGCTGGTGGCGCTTCCCCTGGGTCTACTCAGCGCCGTCTATCTGAGCGAGTTTGCCTCGCCCCTCCCGCGCCGGATCCTCAAGCCCTCGCTGGAGATCCTGGCCGGCATTCCCACTGTGGTCTATGGCTACTTCGCCCTGCTGTTTGTCACTCCCCTGCTCCGGCACCTCTTCCCGGGCATGGACTACTTCAACGGCCTCAGCGCCGGCATCGTCATGGGCTTCATGATCCTCCCCATGGTGTCCTCCATTAGCGAGGACGCAATCTACGCCGTGCCCCAAAGCCTGCGTCAGGCGGCGTATGCCATGGGCGCCACCAAATTTGAGGTGGCCACCAAAGTGGTGGTGCCTGCCGCCCTGTCGGGGATCATGGCGGCGTTTATCCTGGCCATCTCCCGCGCCGTGGGGGAAACCATGATTGTGGCCATTGCCGCTGGCCAGACCCCAAACTTCACGCTGAACCCTTTGCGCACCATGGAGACCATGACCGCCTATGTGGTGAATGTGGCCACTGGCGACGCTGAGGCAGGAGACATTGTGTGGGGCAGCGTGTTCACCGTGGGCGCCACGCTGTT
>JACQHA010000125.1 GCA_016199255.1 Deinococcus sp. | reverse complement strand
TTGACGTGCAGCTCGTAGATAATCGCGTCTTTATACCAGAGCGGGTCATTGTCAAGCGGGAGGTGTTCTTTGTCTTCCATAGCCGTACCCATCATGCGGCATCCGCTGACTGTCGGCCGTTTAGTAATCTACTGGCCGCAGGTAGTACTCCCCAATGGCGGTCTGGGAAATCATGGCGCTGGTGGGGAGGCTGCGCTTCCAGTGGGTGCTGTCTAGCCGGCCTTTGACCAGCAGGATCTCGCCTGAGGTGAAGCCAAACTCGGTGATACGCTCTGGGGAGTAGCCCTCGAGCAGGTAGTGGAGGATAAGATCGGCCTTGTAGTAGGTGATCCCGAAATCCCCCTCGTCGGTCTGGCCCTGGATGAGGTCAGCGGTGGCGGGTTTCTCTACGATGACCGGGGGAACTCCCAGGTGGCGGGCTAGGGCCCAGACTTGGGTCTTGAACAGGTCTCCTAGGGGATTCACTGGGGGTGAATCGTCGGCGTGCCAGGTGTAGTAGCCCAGGAGCCGCTCGCTCTTGTTCCCGGTACCCAATGGGAGGGCGTTGAAGGCCATGGACTGGTCGAAGAGCACAATCATGCGCGTCCGGGCCATGACGTTGCCCCGGCGCCGGGGGTCGGCGTCGGGAAAGAGTTTCAAATAGCCGTCCACAGCGGGGGAGATGTCCACGGTCAGGCTCTTGATCCCCAGGGCGTCCACTACTAGCTGGGCGTGGGCCAGGCTGTCGGGGCTGGAGGTGCGGTAAGGCATGCGGATACCCATGACGTTCTCTGGGCCCAGAGCCTTGGCGGCCAGATAAGCGGTGAGGGAGGAGTCCACGCCACCCGAGATGCCGATCACCGCCCGGCGGAAGCCCCGGCGGCGCACGACTTCGTCGCGCAGGAACTCCACCAGCCAGGTGGTGGTCAGCTCCAGGTGCAGGGCCAGGGGATGAGTGGTGTCGTGGGTCAGTTTCAGCACTTCCATCAGGGCAGCACCTCCCGGAGCTCCCGCAGCAGCGTGGGCAGAGCGGCGCGCAGGTCTGAGAGCAGGGGGCTATAGTAGCGGGCGCGCAACAGGTCCCGGCGGTCCAGCTCCACGGGCAACAGGCACTCCTGGAGAACGGGGGCCTCCAGGAGGAAGACCCCTGTGGGGTCCACGACGGAGGAGCCGCCAGAGAGCCCTTTGCCACCCTCAAAGCCGCACAGGGCAGCGTTAATCACAAACACTCCATGCTCTTCGGCAATGTTTTGGGCCAGTCTCTTCCAGTAGCGTACGTTGTCGGGCTCAGGGCTGTGTAGGCCGCGGCCTGGGGAGGCGGCCGGGACAAAGAGCAGCTCAGCTCCTTGCAGGGCGGCAATGGTGGCTGAAAGCGAGTGCCAGGCATCTTCACAGATCAAAATGGCGCAGCGGCCAAAGCGGGTGTCAAATGCCTGGATGCGCTGGCCCCGGCCCACAAAGCGCTCTTCGTCAAACACCCCGTAAGTGGGCAGGAAAAGCTTGCGGTGCACGTGGATCAGCTGGGGCTCCGGTCCCAAGGTGGCGTAGAGGGCGGCGTTGTATACCTCGTCTTGGTAGGCTTCGTAGAACCCCAGGCAGATGTCCAGGGGCTCTTTCGCGTAGGGCTGGTACTGGCGCTGCAGGTCGGCGAGGGCCTGCTCTGCGGTCCTGGCTACGTCCAGCACCCCACCTTGCAGGAAATAGCCGGAGAGGCAGGCCTCAGGGAGGCAAAGAAGGTCAGTCTTTAAACCTTTCTCCGCCAGGGTGGTGAAGATCTCGCCGACCTTGGCTACATTGGCGCTGTAGTCGCCCTTCTTGGGCTTCGTTTGAGCTAACACCAGTTTGATTTTCACAGTGCCTCCCTAAGGGGTCCCCAGGTCCGCCGGTTGCCTAAGTGTCCTGGCGCGCCCCGAACTCGTCTAGAGTCAGTGAACTGACTGCCGCAATTCGCTTGAAATCCCCGTCTACTGTCCAGAGCTCCAGGCGTTGCTCCAGGGCAGTGGCAGCAATCACCAGGTCAGGGAGTGGAACTGCCTGCCCCCGTCTGGTGAGTTCGTGGCCGAGGTGGGCTGCGCACCGCCACGTGCTGTCTGTCACAGGGGCCTGCTCCAGCGCAGAGAGTTGCTCGTCAAGGGCGGCCCAGCGGTCTGGTGTCCTGACCCCGATGAGCAATTCTGCCCTGATCGGCCAGCAGATCCACACCATACCGGCCACTGTGAGGCTCTTCAGGCGGGACCTGAGGGCTTCATGTCTTCGTCGCTCAGCTCGAATCCACACGCTGGTGTCAACTAGGCGGGGCTTGAGATCAGGATCTCTCATGGCTGCGGTGCCGGCGCTGGCGGAGGTCGTCCTCAGTGGTTTCGAACACGCCGGTGCCAAGTGCCCCAGCCAGGGACCGGCGGCGCTCAGCCTTCACCAACTCGTCTAGAGCTTTGGCTATTGTCTGCCGCTTGGTCCGCGCGCGGGTCAGACGCATGGCCTCTGCCAGGGTCTTACGGTCGAGTGTCACCGAAAGGCGGACTGTGGTGTCTTCCATATGCACCACTCTAGTCTACTAGTTGGTGCAGGTCAAGCCTGAAACGCGTATTCGCGTTTCAGGCTTGGCAGATGGCAGCAATGGCAGCTGCTATGGCATTGGAGTTATCCTGCACGGCCTTCTTGATGACACCCTGCAAAAGTGGCCCCAGGAGGGGAATATTCAGCTCCCACACCAGCCGGTGCACGAACTCCGTGCCGCCCGGCACTGCCTGGAAAGTCCAGGTGCCACTGAAGCTGTCGAAGTCCCCCTGCACCTGTTTGAAATGGCAGGTGAGGTTCTGGGGGTCCCAGTGGTCTTCTTCGGTCCAGCGCACAGTGCGCCCGTAGGTGCGTCCGGTCCACGCCACCACAGTGCGGTTGGGTTCGTTCACCAGGATTTTGATGGCGTCCACGTTGGGCATGTTCCGGGCAATGGCCTGGATGTCCCGCGCCCGCTGGAACACCAGCTGGGGCGGCTGGGGGATGGTGACTCTGGCCTCGGTTACTGGCATGCGTCCTCCGCGAACTCACTCATAATGTCGTTGACCACTTCAAAGTCAAACCCCCGGCGCACCAAGAGGTCATGGATCCGGCGCAGCCGCCGCTCCCGCTTCAAGGCTCCCCAGAGCTTGAGGCGCCGGGCAATCAGCTGCCGGGCGGCGGCCAGCTCATCTTGCAGTGTCACTTGCTCTAGGGCGGTTGCCCGTTCCCTGGCAGAGACCCCGCGGCGGGCCAGGTCCCGGGCCAGGGCGCGCCGCCCCCGCTCCACTTTGTGGCTCTGCACATACTGCTCCGCCAGTGCCTGGTCATTTAAATACCCGTAGCCACGCAACATCGCCAGCACCTGCTCTGTCACTGCCGGGCTGTGCCCGCGCCGCTCTAGACGCTGACGTACTTCGGCCTCGCTGTAGTTCTTGTAGCCCATAAGCCGGAAGGCGTAGTCCTTGGCGGCCTGCAGCTCTTCCTCCGGGCTCTTTTGCTCTTTGGGGCGCTGGCGCCGCACCATACATACAGTATATGTCAGGGTACCCAGACGGGGGCTAGCGTGGTAGACTAGCTGGGTCTTGCACAAGTCAGTGGTATTTCCTGGCCAAGACCAGTTGCATGTCACAACGAGGAGGTGAGGGAAGAGAAAGACCAAGCGTGCAAGGCACTCATAGAGTTCAATTCCTGAGGAGGAACACATGAAGAGATCATTGAAGACCCTGAGCCTGCTGTTGCTGGGTGCCCTCTTGCTGTTTGCCATGGGCCCGGCCAGCGGGCAGGGGGTGCGCCTTGTCAGCCTGTTTGTCACCTTTGGTGGGTCAGAACTTAATGCCCTCCGCCAGGGGCTCGATGCCTTCACCAGCGCCACGGGCATTGAGGTGATTGTGGAGCAGAGCCGGGAGATTATTCCCATTCTCCGCACCCGCGTCGCCGGTGGCAATCCGCCCGATGTTGCGCTGGTTCCGCGCCCTGGTGTAGTAGCCGAGTACGCCCGCCTTGGCGCTATTTTCCCGCTGGTGAATGCTGATGGCAGCGATGGCATTATGAGTGCTGAGACGCTGCACGCTAATTATTCCCAGGGGCTCATTGATGTAGGCGTAGTGGATGGTGTGGTGTACGGGCTGATGGCCAAGGCCAACTCCAAGAGCACGGTGTGGTACAAACCCGCTTCGTTGGCGGCGCTGGGCTTCTCGGTGCCAAGCACCTGGGACGAGCTAATAGCCATCACCAACGCCTACCGCGCGGCAGGTAAGACCCCCTGGTCTATTGGTGGCCAGGACGGCTGGACGCTCACCGACTGGTTTGAGAACATCTACGTGCGGGTCGCTGGTCCAGAGAACTACCTGAGGCTGTTTGTCACTCACGAGATCGAGTGGACTGATCCTTCGGTGGTAGAGGCGATGAACCTGTTCCGGCAGATCATCCGGCCTGAGGAGAACCTGGCAGGTGGTGCGGAGGGTAGCCTGTCCAGAGGCTTCATTGACGCTGCCAATCTGGTGTTCAGACCCGATGCTGGTGCCGAGTTGTACTATGAGGGCGGCTTTATAGGCGGCATTGTGTCTGCCAACTTCCCAGACCTGCGGCCTGGCGAGGACTTCACTGCCTTCCTATTCCCTGCCATCAGGCCCGAGTATGGTCGTCCGGTGGTGGGTGGCGGCGACCTGCTGGTGGCGTACCGCGACACTCCAGAGGTGAGGGAGTTCTTTAACTTCGTAGCCGGTACGGAGTTTGCCACTATTTGGGCCGCCACAGGTGCCATTGTCTCCCCCAATAGGAACGTGGACCCGAGCGTCTACACGGTTCTGGCTGCGCTCGACGCGGGCCAGGTGGCGAACGCCGAGGCGTTTGTGTTTGACGGCTCTGATCTGGCGCCTAGTGCGCTGGGCGGCGACGCCATGTTCACCGGGCTGCAGGACTTTGTGAGCAATCCCGACCAGCTCACGGAGATTCTCCAGTTCCTAGAAGATGTTGCCGACGCCAACTACTAGGTATAAGAGGGACTGACGGCATGTAGCGAGAGGGGCTGCTGGGCATCGCCAGCAGCCCCTACTCATTTTGCCCCACGGGGAATCTGGGAGGAGGGGCATTCATGAAAACCAGCCCGTTCATAGGATGGGCTTTTATTCTTCCCGCTGCAGTCCTCTTAGCTGTCTACCTTCTATACCCAACGGTGTTGACGATCAGGATGAGTCTTGATACTGGTCAGGGATTCCGCCTGAGTGAGTTCATCGGGCTTCGGAACTTTGTCAACCTCTTCACCAAAGACCGGTTCTTCTTCGATGTCAGCCGGTGGCCCCCGCGAGGAGCGCTGTTCAACACCGCCCTATGGGTGGCGCTGTTCACCCTGGGGACAGTGGGCATTGGACTGCTGGTTGCGGTGCTGGCCAATACTGTGCGCTACGAGGTGCTCATCAAGACCATTATCTTCATGCCCATGGCCATCTCCTTCACTGCTGCCGGAATCATCTGGCGTTTTGTTTATAGCCCGGACCCCAAGATCGGTGTCCTCAATGCCCTGCTGATGGCCTTTGTGCCTGGCGCTGACCCGGTGCCCTGGCTGGGCCGGACCAGCCTGGTGAACTACGCGGTGATCTTCGCTGGCGTGTGGATCTGGACAGGGTTCGCCATGGTGGTGCTGTCAGCGGCTATTAAGGGCCTGCCCAAGGATGTGCTGGAGGCGGCGTCAATTGACGGGGCCTCAGGCTGGGACACGTTCTGGCGGGTGATGATGCCCATGATTTGGCCCACCGTTGTGGTGGTGGGCACCACAATGATTATCAATGTGCTGAAGGCCTTCGACCTGGTGTACGTTATGACTCAGGGTGGGCCCCGGGGCGCCAGCCGTATTATTGGCTACACCATGTACGTGGAGACCTTCACCAATGGCCGGGCAGGGTACGGCAGCGCTGTGGCGGTAATCATGCTCATTCTAATCATCCCGTTCCTGATCATGAACCTGCGGCGGTTCCGGGCAGAGGGGCGCAGCCTATGACCACTGCCACCACTGCAACTGTCAGCGCCGCCCGACCAGTGACAGGCACCCTGTTCTTACGCTACTCAAGCCGGATTGCTACGCACTTAGTGCTGGTGGTGCTGGCTGTGGTTTGGCTGACACCCACTGCAGGTCTTTTGGTCACCTCTTTCCGGCCCCTGGAGGCCATTTCCGATTCCGGCTGGTGGACGGCACTGTCGCCAGCGCGGTTTACCCTGGACAGCTATGCCACGGTGCTCACGGCCCGGGGAATGGGCCGGAGCTTTCTGAATAGCTTTATCATCACCATTCCGTCCACGGTTCTGCCAGTTTTTATTGCTGCCCTGGCTGGATTTGCCTTTGCCTGGATCCAGTTCCGGGCTCGTGACACCATCCTGCTCGTGATCATTGCCCTGCTTACTGTACCTATTCAGATGATTCTGGTGCCGAACCTGCAGCTCTACAGCCGGCTTGGCATCACAGGCTCATTTGTGGGGCTGTGGCTGGTGCACACAGCATTTGGGACTCCTTTTGGAATTTACCTGCTGCGCAACTTCTTTGTGCAGCTCCCCAGGGATCTCTTCGAGTCTGCCCGGATCGACGGGGCCAGTGAGCTGACCATCTTCTTCCGCATCGTCCTGCCCCTCTCAACGCCAGCACTGGCGTCGTTGGCCATTTTCCAGTTTATGTGGGTGTGGAACGACCTGCTCATGGCCCTGGTGTTCCTGAGCAACCCAGGGCGCCAGCCAATGACCGTGGCAATTAGTGGCATGATCGGCACGTATGGCACCGAGTGGCACCTGCTGAGCGCCGCGGCGTTTCTCTCGATGAGCGTGCCGCTGGTGGTCTTCTTTGCTCTCCAGCGCTACTTTGTGCGTGGTCTAATGGCAGGGTCGGTGAAAGGATGAGACAGATGTATCGTACCAGGTGCTTGGCCTATGGGGTTCTCCTGGCCGGTGGTCTAGTTTCCTCGGTGGGCGGAGCGAGTCCAGAGGTGCTCCAGGTCCCAGGTGAGTATCCGACGATTGCTGCCGCGCTGGCAGGAGCACCGGAAGGGGCTACGATCCAGCTTGCCCCAGGTGAGTACACCGAGCAGGTGGAAATCACCCGCTCGGTGACGCTCTTAGGCCCAGCCCAAGGGGAGGCGGTGGTGCTAGGCCGCCTAGATGTACCGGGCATCCACGTACACGACACCAGCGGTGTCGCCATTCAAGGGCTCACTGTAGTGGGAGCCAAGTATGGCATCTTTGTGGAGCGCAGCACAGGTGTTCTGGTGCAGAACAACCTGGTGCGCCAGAGCCGGCTGGTGGGGATCAGGGTGCGGAATGCCTCGGCTACAGTCGTTGACAATACCGTGCTGGACGGTGCTGCTCCCTATGGCGAGGGCATCCACGTGACCATGGCCATGGAGTGGCCGGAATCGCAAATTGAGCGGAACTTAGTGATGGGCAACGCCGCCGAGGGCATTGTGACCAACATGGCGCACGTTTCTATTGTGGGCAACACAGTACGCGCCAATGCCCGGCGCGGGATAGCGGTGACAGAAATGTCCCAGGCCCTGGTAGAGGCCAATGTGGTACTGGAGAACAGCCTCACCGGCATCTACGTCACCGACATGTCTCATGCCACGGTGCAGGATAACGTGGTGAGTGGGACTCTGCCTGCACGGGACGGGCCTGTGGGCATCGCCCACGGGATCATGGTGGACTTCTGGGCTGTGGCCCTCATCCGCCGCAACCAGATTACGGATAACGGCGCCTACGGGATTGCGGTGCTGCTCAATGCCCGGGCCCAGGTGGGGGAGAACCAGTTAGCAGACAACAGGGGTGGCGACCTGTACGTAGACGCCTCTGCTCAGGTGGCACCAGGTGTAGGTTTGGGAACATGAGCAAGATCACTGCGCAGCCAAAGTACCAGGTAGTAGTAGTACCACACACCCATTGGGACCGGGA
>JACQHA010000108.1 GCA_016199255.1 Deinococcus sp. | reverse complement strand
TGCCGGGCTGCGGCAGCGGCTGGGGATTTTTGACCGGCCGCTGCTCATGAGCATCTTCAAGCCCTGCCTGGGCCTCTCCGCCCAGGCGCTGGGGGAGATGTTCTTCCAGCAGGCCGCAGGTGGCGTGGACTTGGTCAAAGACGATGAGATTTTAGTGGACGAATCGCTGGACACAGCCCTGGCGCGATTAGAAGCCTGCCTGAAAGCCGCCCAGCGCGCTGGCGGCACGGTGTTGTACGCCGTGAACCTCACTGGCCCTGCCGCCGAGCTACTATCCCGCGCCCAGGCGCTGGTCCGCTCGGGCGCCACCTGTTTGCTTTTCAATTTCCTGGCCTACGGTGTTTCCACCATGCAGATGCTAGCCGAGGCTGATCTGGGGGTGCCAATTATGGCCCACCCCGCCCTCTCTGGCGCCTTCTTCCCCGCAGCCGACCACGGCATTGCCTCTCATGTCTTGCTGGGCAAAATTGCCCGATTAGCCGGCGCCGATCTGGTGCTCTTTCCCAGCCCCTATGGCACAGTAGCCATGCGCCGGGAGAATGCCCTGAAAATTGCCCTGGTGCTCACTGCCCCATTGCACCACCACGCTGCCAGCTTCCCGGTGCCCTCGGCGGGTATCACTCCGGGGCTGGTGCCCAAGATCCTCCAGGACTTTGGCCCGGAGGTGGTGGTGAACGCCGGGGGCGGCATCCATGGTCACCCGGGCGGGGCCCAGGCGGGGGCTAGAGCCTTCCGCCAGGCGATTGAGGCGACTTTGCGCGGCGTGCCGCTGGCTGATGCTGCTCAGAAACAGGAGGAATTGCGCGCTGCCCTAGCGCTGTGGGGGCCGCGGCCGTGAATGGTCTCCCACGCGAAGAAGCGGTCCAGATCTTGCTGGCTGCTTCCCGGGATTTTTACAGCCGGGGCTGGATGCCCGGAACTTCAGGCAACTTGTCCCTGCGCCTCGAGCCCCTCACCTTCCTGGTTACCGCCAGCGGCAAGGACAAAGGAGCCCTGGGCCCCGCTGATTTTTTGGTGGTGAACCAGCGCGGGGAGCTGCTGGAGCCCACTAGCCAGCGCCCTTCCGCCGAGACCCCCATCCACAGGCGCCTCTACAGCAGCTTTGCCGTGGGCGCAGTGTACCACGTCCATGCCCTGTCTAGTGTCATCATCTCCCGCCGCTACCGGAGCGAGGGCAAGGTGGTGATCAGGGAGCTGGAGATCCTCAAAGGCTTGGAGGGCGTAGCGGCTGATGAGGTGATCGAGATCCCGGTGCTGGCCAATGATCCCCACATCCCGGCGCTGGCTGAGGCGATTGTCGCCGCCGCCCGCCCCAATGTCCCCGGGGTGCTCATTGACGGCCACGGCCTCTACGCCTGGGGGGCTAGCGCCTTTACCGCCAAGCGCCACCTGGAGGTGCTGGAGTACTTGTGCCAGTACCTGGTGCTGGCTGGGGGCTAGTTGGGCTTAGCGTCGCGGTAGATTGGCGTCCAGCCTGCAGTGGTCTGGAACAGGCGCACCGCCTTGATGGTGCGGTCCGGCTTCAGGTCAAACCAGTGCCAGGTCCGGGCCGGCACCACAATCATGTCCCCAGGGGAGACTTCCACGTCAAACAGCCGCTCGTCCTTGCCCCTGATGGTGAACACCCCAGAGCCATCAATGATAAAGCGCACCTCATCCTCGCTGTGGTAGTGCTCCTTGCGGAACATGGCCAGTAGGTTCTCCAGGTTGGGGGTCTGGGGAGAGAGCACCACCACATCGGCGGTGACGTAGTGGTTCTGGCGCTTCAGCGCCTCGATCTCCCGGCTGTAGGTACTGAGGACTTCGCTCTTCTCACTATCGCTGAGGGCAGTCTTCCCCCGCACGATTTTCTCTACTGGGTCAATGTCCCACTGCCGGAAGTCGACATCATGCTGGGTCAAGAACTTGCTCACACTACTCGCCCTGCGGTATTCTTTAGTAGTTGCCCGCACAATCGCCATAGTGCACCTCATAGTCGGGGCCGCTGCCTGGCGCCAGGAGATCGAGCCCCGGTGAATTGCTGAACAGTATATGTGCTCAGCCGCCTGGTGAGCTAGCGGGGGTCCACCTAAACCGACGCGGCCCGCACCTGCGGGCCGGTCAGCCGGAGGGAGGCGGGGACCTAGGGGTCACCAGGGAGAACTGGATCACGAGGCCGGAGGCGCTGCCCTCGGCCTCGTCGCCGGTGAGCTGGAGCTGGTAGGCCAGGGAGGTGTGGCGGAAGCCCGGGGTGCGATCCTGGCC
>JACQHA010000107.1 GCA_016199255.1 Deinococcus sp. | reverse complement strand
GTCTGGGGCTTTGACATGACCCAAGCGTAGGCAACCTCGGTGCCCCCGTCCACCTCCCGCCCAAAAGTGATCAGCGGTCAGTGTGAGAAGAGTTCGACTAGCTTCATATAACCTGTGACTAATGGCGGCGCCTCAATCCGGTGGCCCCTTGGGAGCTGCGCATTGGGAATCTTCGGGTATACTACGACGTGGAAGACGAACCAGAGGCTGTCGTCTATGTTCGTGCTGTTGGGGTTAAGTGGCGCAACCAGGTTCGTCTAGGCAAAGAGGTAATTGACCTATGAAAACGCTTGAGCTAGCTAAGGCAATTGCTCCCCTTTCGGAATATGCCCGGGATGTGAGCGAAGAGCCTGTGATCTTGACAGTCGATGGCAAGCCAGTCGCAGCACTGGTAGCGATTGAAAACGCCGATCTGGAGACAGTGACGTTGAGTACTCATCCCCAATTCCTGGCTCTTATCGAGCGGTCGCGGGCGCGACAAAAGGCAGAGGGTGGAATCTCCAGTGAGGAGATGCGCCGTCGGCTGGGGTTAACCCGCTGAAGATGAGGCCAGTGATCCTCTACCCCGGCGAAGACAGCTACTGGGTGGCTGAGTGTGCCAGCCTGCCTGGCTGCATTAGTCAGGGTAAGACGAAAGAGGAAGCCATTTGGGGATACGTGGCAGCCTTAGAGGAAGATGGTCTTTTTGTCCCAGAGGAGCCCTGAGTCACCCCATCTCATACCCAGCATTGATGTTGATAGCCTGCCCGGTAATGCTCTTTCCCTGGTCTGAGGCCAGGAAAATCGCCATGTGGGCCACGTCGTCGGCGGTCACCATGCGCCCTAAGGGGCTTTTGGTCAGGTAGTAATCGCGGCGTACCTGTTCTGAGGTCTGGCCGGTGGCAGCGGCCCGGGTGGCAATGACACGCTCGATGTTCTCGCCTTCCACCGGGCCAGGGCAGAGGGCATTGACCCGGATGTTGTATGGGCCCAGCTCTAGCGCCATAGTGCGGGTCAGGCCAATCAGCGCCCACTTAGAGGCGCAATAGGGGCTGCGCAGGGGATAGCCGATCTTTCCCGCCACACTGGACATGTTCAGAATGACGCCGGAGTGGCGCTGGATCATGCCCGGCAGCACTCCCTGGGTGCAGAGCAGGGCGCCGCGCAAGTTCACTGCTAGCACCGTGTCCCATTGCTCTACTGGCACCTCCCACACTGGGGCGGTAGGGCCAAAGTTGGCAGCATTGTTCACCAGGATGTCTACCTGGCCAAAGGCCTGGAGCACCTGGCGCATCATCTCTTTAACGGCAGCAGGGGAGGATACATCAGCCGGAGCTAGTAGCGCTTGTCTGCCCATGACCCGCACCTGGGCAGCGACCTGCTCTAGTGGTTCGACTTGCAGGCCGTTCACCGCTACGTGGGCGCCTTCCTGGGCGAAACGCAGTGCTAGAGTGCGCCCAATGCCGGTGCCGGCGCCAGTAATGAGCGCCACCTGGTCTTTGAGTCTCATCGCCGCTTCCTGATGCCCTTCGGTTTCACTCTGGGGTCGTCCATGCTCTTGAACACCTGGTCGGCAATGACAATCCCCTCCCAGCACGCCGGGAAGCCAGCATAGGGTGCCATCTGCAATAGGGTTTCGATGACCTCTTCTTTAGTGGCGCCGTTGTTGACCGCCATGCGGATATTCAGCTCCAGCCCGCGGCTGCGGCCCAGGGCAGTGAGCGCCGCCACGGTGACCAGGCTGCGGGTGCGCAAATCCAGGTGGGGCCGCTTCCAGATCTCGCCGGCCAGGAACTCCAGCACGTACTTGGCGAAGTCGGGCGCTAGGCTTTCCCAGGTGCGGCGCACCAGCTCGCCTTGTTCATAGCCCACCATCTGGTGCAACATGGCCAGGCCCCTCTGATAGCGCTTGCCAGGCATGACAACCTCCTCCAGGATGGTATGCCGGTAGAGGGCTGGTGTCTAGGCCTGGCGCGCCAGCTTCCAGCGGGTGCCGTTGGCAGTGTCCTCGAGCACCACCCCAATAGAAGCTAGCTTGTCCCGCACCGTGTCGGACCGTTTAAAGTCCCGGGCGGCGCGGTACTCGTTGCGCAAGTCAATGAGCAATTGGATCAATTTGGGGGTCAGCGCCTCGCCCTGGGCCGGGCCACCCCGCTCAGGGAGCAAGCCCAGCACCTCGCCAGCTAGCTCGCGGTAGAGCTTGTCGGCACTGTGCAGGTCCTGGTCGGTGGCCTCGCCCTGGAGGAGTTCATTGACATCGCGGGTGAGGTCAAAGAGGACGCCGATGGCGCCGGCGGTATTGAAGTCATCGTCCATTTGTTCCAGGAAGCGGGCTTTGTGCGCCTGCAGCCTGGCGACAAACTCCTCATCGGCTTCGCCGTTAGCCACGGCACCAGAGTGCAGCCGCTCCTGCACTGCCTGCACCGTACCCCAAAGGCGCTCCAGGCCCCGGGCGGCGCCCTCTAGCGCTGAATCGCTGAAATCTAAAGTGCTGCGGTAGTGGCTGGAGAGAATGAAGGAGCGTACCACCGGCGCTTCAAAGCGCCCCAGCACCTCCTTGAGGGTAATGGCGTTGCCCAGCGACTTGCCCATCTTGGCGCCGTCAATGGTGACCAGGTTGTTGTGCAGCCAGTAGCGCACAAAGGTCTGGCCGGTAGCGGCTTCAGACTGGGCAATCTCGCACTCGTGGTGGGGGAACTGGTTATCCAGGCCGCCGCCGTGAATGTCGAAGGTCTGGCCCAAATAGCGCATGGACATCGCCGAGCACTCAATGTGCCAGCCTGGGAAGCCCACACCCCAGGGGCTGGGCCAGCGCAAGATGTGGCTGGGTTCCGCCCGCTTCCAGAGGGCGAAGTCCACCGGGTCGCGCTTATCCGGCAGCACCTCGATCCGGGTCCCTTCCCGCAGCTCCTCCAGATCGCGCCCCGAGAGCTTGCCGTACTCTGGCCAGGTGCGCACGGCGAAGTACACCGAGTCATTGACTTCGTAGGCATGGCCCTTGGCCAGGAGCTGCTTGATGATCTCCATCTGCTCAATCAGATGGCCAGAGGCCCTAGGCGAGATGTCTGGCCGCACCACCCCTAGCTGGTCCATGTCCTCAAAGTAGCTGCGAGTGTATTTCTCTACGAGCTCCATGGGCTCCAGGCGCTCCAAAGCCGCCCGCTTGGCGATCTTGTCCTCGCCGGCGTCGGCGTTGTCCGTCAGGTGCCCCACGTCGGTAATGTTCTGCACGTAACGCACCTTGTACTTCAGGTAGCGCAAGTAGCGCACCATGGCGTCGAATGACACATACGACTTACCGTGGCCCACGTGCGGGTGGCTGTACACTGTGGGGCCGCACACGTAGATGCCTACATAGCCCCGCTGCAGGGGGATGAAGTCTTCTTTAGTTCTGGCTAGTGAATTGTAGACTTTCAAACTCATGGGTTCTGCCTCTGTCGCCTGCCAGCCGGCGCTGAGTTGTGGTCGGGTGATAAGCCATTAGGACACGATCTACCGGCTGGGCCGACATCGCCCAGCCAGGCGTACCCTAAGCGAGGCAAAAGCTCTCACGCCTTTAGTATAGCAGAGTGCTGCCGTTGGCCTCGGGACAGTGGTACACTGGCGCTTCAGGATGGCGAAGGTACTGGTCACCGGCG
>JACQHA010000101.1 GCA_016199255.1 Deinococcus sp. | reverse complement strand
TCCTGGCCAGGGTTGACGACGCTTTCCTGGAGCTGGCCCTGCTCATCGAGGCGCGAGAGGATCCGGGGGGCGCGCAGCGTCCCACCTGCGGCACTGGCCTGGGCGTCGCCCTCTAAGAGCAGCTGGCGCCCCAGGATGTCCAGCACCATCTGCTGGGCGCTGGCAGCAAAGCCGGCGCTCTGCACCACCGCCTGCCCGCAGGCGCTGGCTCGCTGCCGGTTCAGGTCCAACTGGAGCGCCAGGGCTCCAGCCCTGATGGCGCCAGTGGTGATATTCCAGACCAGCTGCACCCCCCCGGTTGCCAGGACAAGCTGGGCGCGAAAGTCAATGACGGCGCTGGCAGCCAGCATCCTCACGCCCTGGGGGCCAAACAGCTCCACATTGCCCTGGGCGGTAGCCAGCTGAGTTTCCTCCTGGAACTGTAAGAGCGCCCCACGCACCACCACCCCACCGTCGCGGTCAGTGACCACAAAGTTATGATAGGTGCCAGAACGCGTGCCAAACTCCAGCTCCGCCTCCTCAGCCGAAATATCGAGATTAGCGCTGTCCAGCTGTGCCAAAGCCAGCACACAGCCCAGGACAGCCAGCACTACCCCTAATCGCACACCGCCTCCTCTCCCCTCAGGCGCCGGCCACCAGGCGCACCGCGCTTTGCAGAGCGGAGATAATCGGCTGGCCAAAGATGCCTACGACAAGCGTCCCGGCCAGCGCCAGGCTGACGGTCATCGTGCCAGAGAGCGGCATGGCCACCGGCTGGGCGTCGGCTGCTGGCTCGCTGAGGTACATCTTGGCCACCACCCGGAAGTAATAGTAAAAGGCAAAGATGGTGTTCACCACCGCCACTATGGCCAGGCCATACTGCCCAGCCGCCATGGCCGCCTGGAACACCAGAAACTTGCCAAAGAACCCGGCCAGGGGCGGGATCCCCGCCAAAGAGCAGAGGAACACCACCAGCGCCAGGGCGGCAAAAGGCGAGCGCTTCCCCAGCCCAGCGTAGCTGGCCAGGTCCTCCCGCACACCGCGTGCGGCCAGTGCCGCTAGCAGCACAAAGGCCCCCACGTTGGTGAAGGCATAGGCAATAGTATAGAACACCACGCCGGCATAGCCCTCCGGGGACACAACCGCCAGGCCGATCAAAACGTTCCCCAGCTGGGCAATGCTGGAGTAGCCCAGCAGGCGCTTGATGTTCTCCTGGGGCATGGCCTGCAAGTTGCCAATGGTCATAGAGAGAATGGACATCACCACCAGCGCCCCGCCCCAGCGGCTGGCAAACCCCTGGCCGCCGGCGAGGAAGAGCAACAGCGCCGTCACCGCCGCCGCCTTGGGGCCCACTGAGAGCAGGGCCACCACAATCGTCGGGGCGCCCTGGTAGACATCTGGGGTCCAGGCGTGGAAAGGGACCAGCGCCAGCTTGAAAGCGAACCCCACCAGAATCAGCGCCATGCCCGGCCAGAACAGCTGGGGCAGGCGCATGCCACCAAAGTCCAGGTTCACTCCCTGGTAGTCCAGGGTGCCAGTGGCACCGTAAAGCAGCGAGATGCCATACAGGAGAAAAGCCGAGGAGAGCGCCCCCAGCATGAAATACTTGGCCGCCGCCTCGTTGCTGCGCACATCCCGCCGGTAATACCCCACCAGCACGTAGGTGCTGTAGCTAGACAGCTCCAGGCCCAGGTACAGCAGCAATAGGTTCTTTGCTCCCACCATCAGCATGCCGCCCAGGGTGGTGAACACCACTAGGCCGTAAAACTCCCCTACCCCAATACGCAGGCTCTCAGTGCTGGCCCGGCTGGCCGCCGTGACCAAGAAGGCCACGGCAATCAAGAGCAGCTTGACAATGGCCACCAGGAAGTTGGCCCGGTACACCCCAAAGTAAGTCTGGTCGATGCCGAACGTGAAGCAGGTGACGATGAACACCAACGCCAGCCCGACCAGGGCCACAATCCCCAGATCCTCTTCTTCCCTGCGCCCATAGAACGGCGCTGCCAGCACCAATAAGCAACCCAGTAGGGTGAGGAGGATGTCTGGGAGCAGGCCAGGGCCGAGCATTTACATCCCCCCGCTCACCAGCGCCGCCTGGAGGGTCTGGGCCAGTGGTACCACCGCGGTGTTGATCAGGTCCATGGCCACTCCCGGCAGCACCCCCAAGAGCACCGCCAGGGCTGCCAGAGGCACCACCGCCGCCCCCTCCCAGCCATAGAGATCATGGAGGTGATTCTTGTGGAAGCGCTCTGGCAGCTCGCCCAGCGCGGTGCGCTGCAGCGCCCAGAGGAAGAAGCCGGCGGTGACCAACAGGCCCAAGAGGCTTACCACCGGGAATACCCAGGGCAGCCCGCTGAAGGCGCCAATGAACGCCAGCACCTCGCCAATGAACCCAGCCAGCCCTGGCAGGCCCAGGGAAGCGAATATGGTAAACGACAGGAAGCCGATGAGAATCGGCATCCCCTTTAATAAGCCGCCCAGCTCGCCCAAGAGCCTGGTCTCGGTGCGGTGCGACATGAGGCCCACCAAGAGGAACAGGAGGCCGGTGATCACCCCGTGCGCCAGCATCTGGAACACGCCCCCTGCCAGCCCAGCCTCGGTCAGGGACGCCACCCCTAGGAGCACGTAGCCCATGTGG
>JACQHA010000103.1 GCA_016199255.1 Deinococcus sp. | reverse complement strand
GCGCGCCGGCATGCGCGTCGTCCCTCCAGAGCAGGCGGGGCTGCAGCAGTTTGTCTTGGACCTGCTCTCCCAGGGCACCGAGAAGTACACGAACGAGCAGTTTGCCCAGCTCCTGGAAGACCGGGCCATCTCCTTTGGGGTGAGCCTGGCCCCGGACTACTCACAGGTTACCATTACTGCTGTCAGAGACGACTTTGACGTGGCCTTGGAAGCGCTGAATCAGGTGCTGTTTGCCGCCACCTTCCCCGAGGAGGAGGTGGAGCAGGAGCGTACCCAGCTGGTCAACGCCGCCCGGGCCTCGGCATTGCGTGTCTTCGACCCGGTGTACGACGCTGCCCGCAAGGCCATCTACGGCCCAGGCGGCTACGGCGCCCCTAGCGCTGGGCTGCCTGAGGCTTATCAGGCCCTGTTGCGCGACGACCTGATGAACTTCTACCATCGGTTCTATATCCCCAACAACATCACCCTGGTGCTGGTGGGGGATTTCAACGCCGACGAAGCGGTGGAGAAGATCAAAGCCGCCACGGCCAGCCAGGCAGCAGGGGAGCTGCCTCCAGAGATCGGGGCGCTGGGCGCGCTGACTACGCCGCAGCTCGCCGAAACCCAGACTATCCAGCAGGAGCGCCAGATGGGCACCGTGTTCCAGGTTCTGGCCTGGCCGGCGCCGCCAGTGAGCCGGGTGCAGGAGTATGTGGCCCTGAAGCTGGTGAATTATGTGGTGGGCGGGGCCCCCTTGTCGGCCAGCCGGCTGTTTTTTGAGATCCGGGAGCGGCGCGGGCTGGCGTATGCCACTGCCTCCATTTATCCCACCCGCCAGGACATCTCGGCTTTTGTGGCCTATGCCCAGACTGACCCGGGCCCCGACGCCCAGCAGACCTATGACCTGATCCTGCAGGTAGTGCAGGACATGGGCCAGACACCGCTCACTGAGCGCCAGCTGCGCGAGGCCAAAGATGGGGTGATTGGCGCCTTCGCCCTGGACCAGGAGACCAACGCCGAGCGGGCCTTCTTCCTGGGCCTGTTTGAGTTATCTGGCGCCGGCTATGAGCTGGTGGACCAGTATATCGACCTGGTGGAGGGCCTCACCAGCGAAGAGGTGCAGGCGGTGGCCCAGCAGGTGTTCAGCCAGCCCTACGTGCGGGTGGCGCTGGGGCCGCCAGGAGCGCTGCAATAGACCCCTGGGAGCGCGGGCGTCACTATGGCCTTAGGTAGGGGCACCCCCCCGTGGGTGCCCGGTGTTGGGCCGTCCCTGATCAGGGCGGCCACGGGGGGCCGCCCCTACCCCGGCGTTTCATCCCGCGCGGGTGGGTCGGGACCCATGAAGCTTTCGCGATCCACCCCTTGACAAGGCCGACTTAAAGTGCTATTCTCCTATTGTGTTGGTTAAATAGGAGTTGGCATGAAAGAACTCCGTCTGCAGTCTGACCTGCCAGTTGCTTTCCAGCTCAAAGAGCAGATTAAGGGTCAGATTGCCTATGGAGGGCTGAAAAGTGGGGAGAAACTGCCTACGGCAGTGGAGCTGGCCGGGTACCTGGGTATTAATCGCAACACCGTAGTGGCGGCTTACCAGGACCTGGAAGCCGCCAGGCTCCTGGAGTCGGTACCGGGTAGGGGAACGTTTGTGGCTGAGAGCCAAGAGGTGAAAAGGGAAATGGCGAAGCGGGTGCTGGCGGAGATTGTGGAAGAGGCACTGGAGCAGGCGGGGAAGCTGGGATACGGGGCCAGGGAGGTAGCGTCTATAGCGTTGGCCATAGGAGACCGCTCACCTCAGGGCCAGGCCCCACGGTTGCTCTTTGTGGAGTGCAATGAGCCTGACCTCAAGGGCTACCAGGCGGAACTGGAGCAGGAACTGAAGCTGCCGGTGGAGCCGGTGCTGCTCACTGACCTCCCAGCTCGTGCCCGGAAGGGAGAGGTGGTGCTCACCACGGTCTCGCACCTGGCTGAGGTCAAGGAGATTGTGGGGCCGGAGCGGGAAGTGCTGGCCCTGGGCTTTGGGCCGACCATGAACTTTCTCATGGAGGTCTCTGGCCTGCCGGCTGGCACCACCATTGGGGTGACCTGCCAGGACCCCAACGCCTGCCGGGATGACCTCTTGGCGGCTGGGATCAATCATCTGGAGGTACTGACCGCCCGGGGGGACTCGCCAGAGGAACTGCAGGCCCTATTCTCCCGGGTGCAGCGGGTGTACGCCACTAGGCTGGTGCTTGACCAGGTGCGGCCCCTGGCCCCCAGCGGGGTAGAGGTGCGGGAGTTTCCCTATGTCTTGGACCATTCCAGCTTGCGGATGGTGCGAGACTACCTGGCGCAGCGCAGCCAGCGGGCTTAAGAGGTGGTCAAGGTGTTTAGGAGCAGTGTGGAGTGGGAGCCCGTGGCGGGGTTCACGTCTCCAGTTCCGGCGGTCCAGGCCGATGCCTCCTGGCCAGAGGCCTGCCAGCTCATGCGCCGCGCTGGGGTGCGCAAGCTGCCGGTGGTGGACAAGGGGAAGCTGGTGGGGGTGATCACCTGGGGAGATCTCAGGGAGGCAGGCCCCTCTGATGCCACCTCGCTGGCGCGCTGGGAGTATCCGGCGCTGCTTGCTCACCTCCCGGTGCGGCAGATCATGTCTTGTCCCCCGGTAACTATCTCTCCCAGCACCCCGCTCCGCCAGGCGGCAGCGCTGATGCTCCAGCATGGCATCGAGGGGCTGGTGGTGCTGGAAGGGGGGCGGATTCTGGGGATGCTGACGGCGGCCAATATTCTCCAGGCTTTGTCAGAGGGAAGGGATCGGCTGTGCTGAACTGGTATGAGGCGGAAGCTATAATCCGCGATCACCAGAAAGAGGTGGCCCGCTGGGTGGTGGAACGGCACAGGGTGAAACTAGCTGCCCGGCCACTCAGGGAGAGGCTGGGTCGCTGGATGGTGCGGATGGGGAAGGCGCTATTGGAGCTGCCTGACTCCTCAGCTAAGACCACTGAAGCAGAAAGCTGTTGTTGAGCCCCTGTTGCCTGAGCGACTCAGCCCTTGATGGTCACCCACTTGTGGCTGCGGGCGGATTCCAGCACCGCCTCAATGATCAGCATCAGGCGGTGACCGTCGGCGAAGGTGGGGTAGTCGGCCTGCTGGTCGCCGTCCAGAGCGCGGTAGAACTGGGCAATGATGTTCATGATCCCTGAGGGATAGCCTTCAGTATGCCCCACCGGGTAATGGACCAGGGCTCTAGCCGGGGCCGAGAGAATCGCCGGGTTCTTCTTGACCAGGCCATTGGCTTGATCGCGGCGGCCCAGCCACAGCTCCTCGGGGCGCTCCTGGTTCCAGCGCAAGGAGGACTGGGCGCCGTTGATCTCCAGCTCCAGGTCATTCTTGTGCCCAGCCGCCACCTGGCTCACGGCGCAGTAGCCCTTAACGCTGTGGGAGAAGCGCAGCAGGAAAGCGGCGTAGTCGTCAGTATCCACGCTATATTCTTCCAGCTCGCCTTTAGCCGGCCCGGCGAAGGTTTCCACGGCACCTTTGGGGCGGAGGCGGTGCGGCAGGGCGGTGCTGGTCTCGGCGAGCACTGCCTCAAGGCGCAGGCCACTGACGTACTGCGCCAGGTCGAACCAGTGGGAGCCAATATCGCCCACGGCCCTGGCCCGGCCGGCCTGGGCCACCTCCAGCCGCCAGTTGTAGTCCGCCGGATAGAGCAGCCAGTCCTGCAGGTAGTGGCCATGGATGTGATAGAGCTGCCCCAGCTCGCCGGCGGCAATGCGCTCTTTGGCCTCGCGCACCAGGGGATAGCCCCGGTAGTTATGACAGAGGCCACCTAGTAAGCCCCGGCGCTCCGCCAGGGCCACCAGCTCCGCGGACTCCTGGGAGGAGATGGTCAGGGGTTTTTCGCTGAACACATGCTTGCCGGCCTCTAGCGCAGCTTTATTGATCGGGTAGTGCAGGTGGTTAGGGGCGCAGTTGTGGATGACGTCCACTTTCTTGTCGGCGATCATATCTTCCCAGCTGCCGTAGGCTTTGAGGTTCAGGCGCTCCGCCCTGCGCTTGGCCGACTTGGGGGTGGAGGCAGTAATGCCTGCTACCTCAATGCCCAGGCGCCGGAGCGCCTCTACATGTGCTGGGCCAATGAAGCCAGCACCAATTACCGCAGCCCGCAGCTTCCCCATAGGCACCTCCTGTAACTCCCCTCTAGCTCTGAGTGCTTTCCTCCGGGCTAGTGTAGCAGAGGATAGTAGCTCTTACAGGATTCCCCTCCCCCTTGGTCACCGCTTGGACACTGCCGGTTGCTAGGCTGGGCAGCACTTAAGGCTATGGGGTAGTGCTTACTGGCGCCTGGTGTTGGGTGTCACCGGGAGGGGGTACATGCCAGTACTGAGCCCTGGCTGCACCCCTAGGTCGGTTCAATCGGAGCCAGCTAGGAAGAAAGGGGAAGCGAAGTAATGGCGGTCACGAGAGCGGACTATGCCCTGGCTTACCGAGCACAGCAGGGGGAGCAGGCGGCTTTTGAAGAAATGGTGGCCCCCTATCGATCAGCGCTGCGGGGTTATCTGCGGCGATTGGGGGTGCGGGGTGAGGCTGAGGACCTGACCCAGGAGGTGTTGTGGCGCACCTGGTCCCAGGTGGCCTCTGGGGGCTACCAGCACCAGGGGCAGTTTGTGGCGTATCTCTACGGCGTTGCCGACCGGGTGGCCAGTGAGCACCGCAGGCGCTTGGCCCGCCAGCCCCTGCCGTTGTTCCCCGAGCCCAGCCGGAACAGCACCGCCCGGGATTTAGAGGTGGCGTACATGCGCCGCTTGTTAGAGCGCTGCTTGGCCAAGGCGCTACCTGGGGATATGGGCGTGCTGAAGCGCCTGGCGTTCGCCTATCACTACCAGGACCACCAGCGGGTGGCGGTGACGCTAAAGCGCTTGAACCAGGAAGCAGCTCGCCTGGGGCTGAAGGTGGTGGTGACCGATGCTTTACTGAGGGGCTGGCTCTACCGGGAAATCCCCCAGAAGCTGGCGGCGGCATTCTTGGCTGACCCTGAAGCCAGGGGCTGGCTGGATGGCCTGGAAGAGCTGGCGGGAGAGGGGCGGCAGCTCCGGGACACGCTGGCAGCGCGCCTCAAGGCCGCCTTCCGGGCCGCCCGGCGCTAGGCTCTGTTCTGCCAGTAGAGTGTCAGCTCAGCGGCGTACTTTGGTGCTGGCGGCCGGGAGACGGAGGGCGAGAGAGGTGCCCAGTGGCCGAGGAGATCAGGGCGGTTTGGGAACGGCGCCGGCGGTTAGGGCGCCGGCACCTGTGGCGCACGACCTTGCCGTTCCTGTTGGCGGGAGTCTCCCTGGTGGCTGGGGTGGTACTCTGGCATCCCTGGTCAAATGGCGCTCCCGCCCTGGTGCTCGAGAGTCTTCCACCAGCGCTTTCCAGAGCCCCTGTGGAACCGGTGCTGCCTGAGGTGACTCCTACCTCTGCTCCACCTGTGGTCGTTTCCCCGGCGGTGGAAGCCAATGTTCCTCCAGTGGAGGAGACCATCCCCCCACCAGAAGCAGTACCAGAGGTGCCAGCCCAGCCACCAGCCCTGATTGGCTCGGAGCAGGGGCGCTACAGCGTCCAGGTCATGGCGCTGGCCAGCTCCCAGCAGGCCCAGGACATAGCCAGAAATCTGGAGCAGGTGGGCTACCGGGCCTTTGTAGTGGCGGGGCGCTGGCACAAGGTGCGCATTGGGCGTTTTGAGCGCCGGGAGGAGGCAGAGCAGGCCCGCAACGCCATGGTGGCTCAGGGGTATACTGACGCCCTGATCCTGCAGAGCAACTAGGGGAATATCTCTAGCCGCCCTGATGTTAAAGAGGTGGCGGTATAATTGGCGCATCACTTGTCCTGGCTAGCTTGGGGGTAGGCAATATATGGCAAAGTTTGTGGTAGTTGGCGGCCGCCCTTTAAGGGGGACAGTGCGGCCAGTGGGTAACAAGAACGCAGCGCTGCCCATTCTGGCCGCCACAGTACTCACCGACCAGGAGATCGTGCTCACCAACATCCCCAACATCCGGGACGTGCGCACCATGCTGGCCATCCTCTCGGACCTGGGGGCGCAGGTGGACCGGCGGGGGCCGAACGAGGTAGCGATCCGCGCCAGGGAAATGAACAAGGTAGAGCTGAACCAGGAGCTGTGTGCCGATATTCGCGGCTCCATTTTGTTCGCCGGGCCCATGCTGGCCCGGTTAGGGCGGGTGAAGCTGCCCCCGCCTGGGGGGGACGTGATTGGCCGCCGCCGCCTGGATACTCATTTGCTGGCGCTGCAGGCGCTGGGCGCGGAAATCGAGGCCAACCACTATTTCAGCATGCACGCCAAGCGGCTGATGGGTGGCGACATCCTGCTCGATGAGGCCAGCGTCACTGCCACCGAGAACGCCATTATGGCCGCTGTTCTGGCTAAGGGCCGGACGGTGATCTCCAACGCGGCCTCAGAGCCGCACGTGCAGGACCTGTGCCACTTCCTCAACCAACTGGGGGCCCAGATCCAGAACATTGGCTCCAACATGCTGGTCATTGACGGGGTGGAGCGCATCTCTGGAGGCAGTTACAAGCTCCAGCCCGACAATATTGAGGTAGGAAGCTTCATGGCGCTGGCGGGCGCCACCGGTAGTGAATTGCTCATTGAAGGCGCCATGCCGGCGCACCAGCGCATGACCCGCCTGGTGCTGGGGAAATTGGGCCTGGTCACCGAGGTGCGGGGGGAAGATATTTTCGTCCCCGGCGGCCAGGAGCTGCAGGTGGTGCGGGATTTGGGCGACGCCATTCCCAAGATTGAAGACGCCCCCTGGCCCGGCTTCCCAACGGACATGACCAGTGTGGCACTGGTACTAGCCACCCAGGCCCGGGGCACGGTGCTAGTGTTTGAAAAGATGTTCGAGAACCGGCTGTTCTTTGTGGACAAGCTCATTGGCATGGGCGCCACCATTGTGCTCTGCGACCCGCACCGCGCCGTGGTATCCGGCCCGTCAAAGCTGCACGGCACGAAACTGGAGAGCCCCGATATCCGCGCCGGCATGGCGCTGCTCATTGCCAGCCTCTGCGCCGAGGGCCGCTCGGTGATCCACAACATCGGCCAGATCGACCGGGGCTACGAGAAACTGGAGCAGCGCTTACAGCAGCTCGGAGCCCACATTGAGCGGGTGGACGAGTAACGATCCGCTGGGGCTCAAGCCCCGCGGCTTTCTCAGTGGAGGGTTCCCACCCTGAGTTCAGGCACCGCTACGTGTGCCCCCAGCGCGGCGATGTTTACGGCAGCGTTGTGGTCTGCATCAAACACGCCACACTTCGTACAGGAGAAGATCAGGGCATCCCGATGACCGAGTGCACCGCACACATGACATCGCTGGCTGGTGTATGCCGGGTCCACCAGCACGACCGGCACGCCGACCATCTGCGCCTTGTAGGCAATGAACTGCCGCAACTGATAAAAACTCCAACTCTGGTGGCGGTAGCGGTCGGCCTGGCGGACCCGAGTCCGCTGGCGAATGCCCTCCAGGTCTTCCAGGACGATGGCCTGATGCGTCGCCGTCGCCTTGTCCACCAACCGCCGACTGATGACGTGGTTGATGTGTGCGGCGTGCTTCCGCTCGCGGCCCGACAGCCGTTTCAAGAGCAGGTGACAGGCTCTCGTGCCTCTGGCCTGAACGGAGCGGCGAACCTTCGGGTAATGCTCTCGGACGCGGTTGACCTCCGTGGCTTCGTAGACCTTCCCATCGCTATCGACGGCGACGCGGCGGCGTCCCAGGTCCACGCCAAGCGTCCCTTCGGGGTCACTCGGTTCGGGGATCGCCTCGGTCAGTGG
>JACQHA010000097.1 GCA_016199255.1 Deinococcus sp. | reverse complement strand
TCCACCACCGCCTCTGGCACGCCGGCGCACTCCACCACCACGTCTGGCCCGCGGCCGTGGGTCATTTCGGCGATGCGCTCCCGCCGCTCCTCCAGCGTGGTCTCGGCCACGTTCAGGCAGAGGGTGGCGCCAAACTCTTTGGCTAGTTGCAGCCGGCAATTGGACAGATCAGTGGCAAGAATCTGCCCGGCTCCCAGCATCTGTGCCTTGATCACGTGGCAGATGCCTACGGCAGCTACTCCCTGCACCAGCACCGTGTCGCTAAAGCGGAACCCGTCGTTGCCCACCGTGGAAAACTGCTTGGCCCGGTCTAGGCTGGCAGTGACGGCCATGAGTTCCCCCATGACCGCATGGTGGTCGGGCAGCCCTGGGGGGACTTTATAGACACAGCTCCCGGGCAGCACGTACAGGTACTCGGCCCAGCCCCCGAAGAGATGAGGCGGCTCAGCAGCCGAGAGGTTGTTGCCGTAATCGGTGGTGTTCTCGCAGAAGTAGTAGGGAAAGCCCTGGCGGCAGTAATAGCACTGGCCACAGGAAACATTGGCCGCCACCACCACCCGGTCGCCTACTGCCAGCGGCTGGCCTTCGAAGTCGCGCCAGGGGGTGGGCATTTCTACAATGACAGCCACGTTTTCGTGGCCGGGAATAATGGGAAAGGGAATCCGCTTGGGCTGCGCGTGCCCCGAGTACTGGTCGATGAAACCCTGGAAGCTGTGCTTGTCGGTGCCGCAGATGCCGCTCAGGGTAATGCGCACCAGCATGGCGCCCTGGGTCACTTTGGGGTAAGGGAACTGCTTGACTGCCAGCTTCCCGGGACGCTCCATCACCACTGCTCTCACGCCCATATCGCTCCCAAGTTCCCAGCCGAGGGGGATCCTTACTCTCCGGCGGCTAGGCCATTATAGCGGCCTGGCTTCCAGCGGGGCTGTGCTATACAGCCGGTGCCTAAGTGGAGGGTGCTGGTGGGTTATACGAAATCGCCACGCTCTCCCCGGTAGCGGCGGACTGGGCCAGCGCCTCGGTGATCACCGCCGCCCGGTAGCCATCCTCGAAGGTGGCGTACCAGGGGAATAGCCCTTTCTCCCCGGCCACCGCCGCCAGGAACTCATAGAGCTGGCAGGTAAAGCTGTCGGCCCACCCAATGCCGTGCCCTGTCCCCCAGGCAAACGAGGCATAGGGATGCTGGGGATTGGTGGCATCGATCCGCCGCCAGCCGGGGGTGGCGACAGGGCCACTCTGCTCCCCCTCCAGGTGCAGGAAAACATAATTGAGATCTGATAGATCAAACGCTATCCCACCCCGCTCCCCGTAGATCTCCAGGGTCAAGTAAGAGCGGCGGCCGGTGGCGAACTTGGACGCCTCTAGAGTGCCTATGGCGCCATTCTCCAGTTCCATGGTGGCCACGAACAGGTCGTCTAAGGCCCTCGGGCCCCTGACCATGTCGCGGGCTCTGGCACTAACGCGCACCGGCTCGCCCACCAGCCAGCGCACCAGGTCTACTACGTGGCAACCCAGGTCGCTGGTAGCGCCCGCGTTCTGATCCCCGGCTTGGTGCCGGCCAAACACGTCGGGGTTGGTGATGGGATCTTCTAAAAAAGCGGCCCGCAGCTGGTGCAAGGGGCCCAGCACTTGGGCCTGGAGCAGTTGCTTCATGAGCATCATGCCGGGCAAGAACCGGTAATTGAACCCGCACAGGTGGTGCACTTTGGCCTTTAGCGCCACGTCCCGCAGGCGCCGTGCCCCCTCGGCGGTGAGTGCCAGCGGCTTCTCGCACACCAGGTGTTTGCCCGCCGCCAGAGCGGCCAGCGTCGGTTCTACGTGCACTGGGTCAGGCCCGCAGTTGTCGATCACCTGTAATTCCTTGCGCCCTACCACCGCCCGCCAGTCGGTCTCGGCGCGCTGGAACCCAAAGGCGGCAGCCCGTTTGTGCAGCTTCTCCTTGGTCCGGCCGCACAGCACCGCCAGCACCGGGCGAAAGCGGGTCTCTTCAAAGGTCAAATTCATCAGTGCGTAGCCGCGGCTGTGCGCTTTGCCCATCATACCGTAGCCGATTACCCCAACTGGAATCTCTATCATTGTTCCTCCTTGCTGGGAGGTGTAGGAGACTAGCTGGTCTTAACCGATGGGTAGTCTATACCACTAGGGAGCTCACCAGTTCCATGTAGCAGGTTAAGTGCGTCCCGGCTGACTAGCACCGGGCTACCCAGTGAACGCTGTCCTGATCCTGAGTCCACTTGGGATCGATGCTAAGATAGGCCTCATGCTCCTGATTTTCTTAATTGCTGTTGCCGTTGGCGGCGTTGGTGGCCTGCTCGGCCTGGGTGGCGGCATCTTCCTCATCCCCATCTTCACGGTCTTTCTGGACATTCCTATCCGCCTGGCCATCGGCGCCAGCATCATTAGCGTGGTCGCTACCAGTAGTGCGGCGGGCACGGTCTACGTTGGTGCTGGGCTCACCCACACTCGCCTGGCCATGGTGCTGGAAATTGCTACCACTCTCGGGGCCCTAGCTGGAGGGCTCACCGCGCTGCTGATCAGCCCGCGGGCTCTGGAAGGGCTCTTCGGGTTGGTGTTGCTCTATGTGCTGTACACGCTCCTCCGGCCGCAGCGTAACAACTGGGCTAGCCCTACTGGTCTGCTCGACACCAGCTACCGGGACCCTGCCACCAGCCAGACTGTGACCTACGGCGTGCGGCACCTGTCCTACGGCCTCGCCACTAGTTTTGTGGCGGGGAACGTCTCGGGGTTGCTAGGGATCGGGGGTGGCCCAATCAAGGTGCCAGCGATGCACCTCATCATGGGCATCCCATTAAAGGCTGCGATTGCCACCAGTAACTTCATGATCGGGGTAACCGCGGCCACCAGCGCTGTCCTGTACTACGCTCGGGGCTATGTGGATCCGGTCCTCGCGGTGCCCACCGCGCTGGGGGTTCTGCTCGGTGCTCAGGTGGGCTCGCGCCTGGCCGGTCGGGTACATACGGCAGTGCTCGCTAGAGCCTTCCAGCTGGTCCTGCTGTACCTGGCGGTGCAGATGCTGTGGAAGACGGTGCGGGGGTGAGCCGCGCGCGAAACCTCGACCGGACGGTGCACGCGGTTCTGACCGTTGGACTCGCGCTCAGCACGGCGCTGATGGCCACGGGGTTACTCCTCGACTGGTGGCGCGGGCGCGAGATCCCGCACTACGTGTTGCCACTCTCTGAGGCGCTGGCCCGGACGCTGGCCGGGCGCGCCTCGGGCTTCTTCTCGCTCGGTCTCCTGGTCCTCTTGGCCACACCAGTGCTGCGGGTGGCGGCCTCTGTAGTGGCCTTTCTCATTGAGCGTGACTGGCGCTACGCACTGGTCACGCTCGCGGTACTCGGTGTCATGATCACCAGCGTGCTCCTGGGGCGTGGCTAAGGCTGCGCTCCAGTGGTCGTACGTTCGCACTGTGCTAAAGTACTCTGCAAATGAAACCTACCCAGCTCGCCAGCAGCTTCCACCTCCCTCAGCCCGCAGTGTTTGGCCCTGACCTAGCCCAATACCCCAACTTGTGGCTCTACTTCAGCACCCAGCTCGCCGCCAGCTACGAGAAGGCCCTGGAACTAGGACGCCAGCTCCTCAGCCAGTACTGCGGCGTGGTTCCCTTCCCGGAAAATCCGGTGGCTGAGGGGTGCGATGAACAATGGCGGCGCACTGGGCTGCAGCTGGTGCGCGACCCGGCTCACCCCGAGCTGGACCACTACCACCAGCTGCACCTGCGCTACTACTGGGGCAGCCTGCGGCGCCAGGGGATGGAGCGGGTGAAGCTGGAAACGCACCAGGGCTTCTTCTATCGCCTGGCGGTCAGTGGGCACTATGAAGTGCCCGAAGGGCACCCGCTCCACCCCACTATCGAGTTCTGCCCGGCCTGCGGCCGGGTAGGCGAGTATGCCGTGGAGGTGGACCGCCGGGACCTGCACCAGGACATGTGCCTGAAAGTGCACGACCCGCTGGGGCTGGAGCTGTTACTTGGCGGCAAGATCCGGGGCCAGCCGCTGGCCGGACCAGATGGCGCTCCAGTGAGGTCGCTGGCTGACCTGGCGCGGCAGTTCACGGTGGACATCACGGTCTTTGCTACTGGTGCTCTGCCCTGGATTAACACCCCCCGGGTGGGCTGCGTAGTCATCCGCCCCCGCTAATGCGTATTTGACAGGATGGGCCTTGCCTGTTATCATCCAGCATCGGCATTACCCAAATCGTCGCGCTGGTATTAGGAGAGCTAGCTGGGTTTGCTGTTTAGGTTCACGGTGTCTTTGCTCTACCAGGGAGGCTACAAGCCAGCTGCTTCCCGAAACAAGGAGGTGATATCTCCGGAACAAGCAGGAGATATTTAGAGAGCGCCGGGGGTCGTCTGACGTCAGGACCATGCCCTCCCCTACTCTCGGCCTGTCGTCGGTAACACCTAAGTGAACACCTCAGGAGGTAACATGCGCAGGTATCTACAGTTTGGCGTGGGTATGGTATTGCTCATGGCGCTGGCGGCGCCTGGCATGAGCCAGGGGAATTACAACGTCAGCAGCACCGTTGATCTCTCTACCCTTACCAGGGAGAACTTCGAGGCTACCTTGCTGCCCGTAGCCCAGCAGCAGGGCAGTCTCACGGTGTACAACTTCGACACCTTCTTCGAGCCGATGCTTGCTGAGATCAACCGCCGGTTCACTGAGCGCTACGGCATCGGGGTGACCGTGGTGACGGTGGACTCCGATACGGCGGTGCAGCAGCTCATTGCCGAGCGCCAGGCTGGTGCGCCGTCGGCGGCAGATGTGTTCCTGTTTGCCAGTGACTCTATCCGGGCTGCCCTGAGCGGCGGGGTTGTCGCCCAGATTCCTCTCCTGGACATTCTTCCTAACGCCATCAACCTTGACCCCAATGTGGCTGGATTCACCCGCGGCGTGCGCAACAACGGTTGGGCGGTGCCCTTCCACCGCAACCAGGCGGCGCTGGCGTATCTCTCTGACCAGGTCAGTGATCCGCCGGACACGCTGCAGGAGCTGCGCGACTTCGCCTGTGCCAACCCCGGCAAGGTGGCCCTGACCAACCCCTACGAAGGGGGCAGCGGCGCCACCTTCTTAGAGGCAGTGGCCCTGGAGCTGGCCGGGCCTAGGGAGGACTACTACAACTTCGATCTCACCGAAGAACAGGCTGGGGATCTGGTAGATAGCCGCTGGCAGGCAGTGTACGAGTACTTCCGCTCGCTGCTGGCCTGTGGCACCTTCTTCACTAATTCCAACGTGGAGAGCGAGCAGGTGCTGGCCACCGGCGCTGCCCTGGTGGCCACGGTCTGGGAGGACTGCACCTTCACCTTTGTTCTCAATGGCACTGTGCCGCCTACAGTGCGGCTCACTATGCTGGCCAGCGGGCACCCAGGTGGTGGCGACGACGTGATGGTTGTCGCTGGCACCCAGAAGGTGGAGGCGGCACTGCTCTATGTCAACTTCCTTATGAGCCAGGAGGTGCAGCTTTACAAGCTCCAGGAGTATGCCAGCCGCTCCGCCCGGCAGGACCTGGACACCAGCATGATCGGCGCTGAGCGGCGGGATGCCCTGGTGCCCCAGGAGCAATACGTGACGCGGTCGGTGCCGCGCATCAATAGCCTGATTAGGGAAGTGGCCGAGGACTCCTTCGCTGCCGAGGTGCTGTCACAGGCCCGGTAATGGCTGAACTGGCCCAGGTACAGGTGCGGCGGCCGGCCAAGCGAGCCGGCCGCCGCAC
>JACQHA010000096.1 GCA_016199255.1 Deinococcus sp. | reverse complement strand
TGCAGAACATCAAGGAAATCCAGAAATACCTCAAGACCAACCACCTAGATGGCTGGCTGCTCTACGACTTTAGAGGCCAGAACCCTACCGCCCTTTTAGCCCTGGGAGCTGCCAAGCGCATGCTCACCCGCCGCTGGTTCTATTTTGTCCCTGCCAGCGGCCAGCCGGTGCTATTGGCCCACGCCATTGAGCACGATAATTTCCCGGCGCTGCCCGGCAAGAAAGTGACCTACGCTGGCTGGGAGCTTCTGCAGAAGCGCCTCACTGAGCTGCTGATGGGCTCTAAGCGCTTAGCCATGGAATACTGCCCCATGGGCACCATCCCCTACCTCTCCCGGGTTGATGCGGGTACCATCGAGCTGGTCCGCTCCTATGGCGTCGAGGTGGTGAGTTCTTCCGACCTGGTGCAATACTTCCTCTGCCGCTGGACCCCAGACCAGGTGGAGTCCCACCGGCGCGCCGCCCAGGCCATTAACGCCGCCAAGGATGGCGCCTATGAGTTCATCGGCCAGGAAGTGCAAAGAGGCCACACTCCCCTGGAGACCGAGGTGCAGGACTTCCTCATGGCCCGCTTCCACGATGCCGGGCTCATCACCGATCATCCACCGATTGTGGCCGTAGGCCCTCACGCCGGCAACCCGCACTATAGCCCCAGCACCACCACCCCCACTCCTATCAAGAAAGATGACCTGGTGCTGATTGACCTCTGGGCCAAGGAAAATGATCCCCTGGCGGTGTACGCCGACATCACCTGGACCGGCTACGTGGGCCAGCAGCCGCCAGAGCGCTATGGAGAGGTGTTCAACATTGTGGCCAGGGCCCGAGACCTGGGGCTGAACTACCTGGCCCAGGAGCACCGGGCTGGCCGCACCCTGAAGGGCTTTGAGGTGGATCGGAAGGTACGAGACTACATCGCCGCCGCTGGCTACGGCCCGTACTTCATCCACCGCACCGGCCACAGTATCGGCGCCCACGCCGTACACGGCGATGGCGCCAACTTAGATGACCTGGAGACCCACGACGAGCGGGAACTCGTCAAGGGCCTGGGCTTCTCTATTGAGCCAGGCATCTACCTCCCGGACTTTGGCATCCGCAGCGAGATCGATGTGTTTCTCGATAGCGACGGCCCCAAGGTGTTTACCCCTATCCAGCAGGAGATCGTGGCCATCTTCTAGGTTCAGCCAGAGAGAACTTTCTATTCATGTGGCTTGGACCGGGAGTCGTAAAGCACCCGCCCCCGGGCTACTTCTTTACTGCACTGGCACAGCCAGCTCCACTGTGGGCTGGGTGGGGTCAGTGAGGTCCACGACCCGCAGCCGCACTGTGCCCCGGGCAGTGGTGCTGGCCTGGAACACCCCGACGTAGACCCCGTCCTGGGCAAAGGCGTCTTCAAGGCCAGCAATGACGCCGCCGTCGTCAATGGCGCTCTGGGTTACCTGGCCGGAGCCACTGATCACCGTCAGCAGAATCTCGTGGTCCAGGGCCGGCTCGCCGAACTCAGTGGTGGCTATGACGATCACTGCTGCCCGCTCCCCTGGGTCCAGGTTGGGCGGGAACACCACAGAGCGCAACAAGGTGGCGGAGCCTAGCGCCAGATCGCCTTCCACTATTGGCAGGCCAGAGGTCAGCGTGTCAGTCACCAAAAGGCGCACCTCCTGGTTGGCGCTGCCTGCCTGGTACACGGCGGTGTGCACGTGGTCATCGGCAATCAGGTCAAACTCGCGGCCGTCGTTTACCGGGTCCAGGATCAGCCGGCCCGAGCCGGCCACAATGTCCACCGCATAGCGGCTGTCAACGAACTCGTCTTCCGCGTCGGTGTCCGCATCAAAGTCGAAGATGTCAATGGTGGCGAGGGAAGTGCCATCTGCCGGCAGCACCGGCGGGAACACCACCACCTCCGGCCCCAAATTGGGTGAGAGCGGCACCTGCATCTGGTCAATCACTGTGCTGCCGCCCCGGTTGGACAAAGTAGCGCGCACTGTCACATCAGATACCTGGGCAGCAGCACCGGCGCGGAAAGTGGCTACGTAGATCCCAGTGTCCAGGTCAGTGTCAAACGCCGGTAGCTCCAGGGCTGGCCCGACCTCCACCTGGCCCCGGCCACTGGTGACGGTAAAGCGCACTTCGGCACCGGACACCGCCAGGCCATTGAGATTGGCAGCGAATGCCACCACCAGCCCTTCACTGCGCCCATCGGCGTTCAAGGGCGTGCGCCCCAGGTACTGGGCCACGACATCGGTAGCTATTCCTCCGGAGCTGCCCACCACCTGCACGCTCTCAAGGTCCACCTGCACAAAGGGCCGGTTGGGCGACGATAGATCGGTGAACCGCAAGGTAGAGAGTCCGGTGGCCTGGCTGGCAGCAAAGGTAACCTGGTACACCCCAGACCCCCGGCCACTGGCCAGCACAATCTCCCGGACGTCGCTCACAAACCCCGGGCCAGCCACCACTTCGGCCACAAGATCCCGCTCCAGGCCACTTGTGAGCACGCCCCGGCCATCGCGCACTGTGACCAGCACCGTGGCGATGTTTTCCTGGAACAGCCGCCCCGAGCTGCCGGCGCGCTGCACTACGTTGGGGAAGGCGATGGCTTCCAGGCCGTTGGTCTCGAAGAGTGCCACCTCTACTTCAGTGGACAAAAACGTGGTAGCGTCGGTCACCGCAACCCGGATGCGGTCCCGGCCAGGGGTGGTGCCAGCCACATATTCCGCGGCGTAGCGGCCGCCAATGGCCTCGATCCGGCCTGCCATCTCGCCAGTGCCAGCGACTACGTTGAAGCTTACCCGGCGGGAATCCACCGGGCGTCCCCGCTCGTCCAGCAAGTAGGCAATGATGGTGGTGCGGTCCTCCCCGTTAGCCCGCAATGTAGGATTGGCTACTCGCACTTCCAGGCTGGCCACGTCGGCCAGGCCCAGCTCCACTTCGGCAGTGGGCAAGGGGGATTCATTGGAGCTAATCCAGGTGGCGCGGATACGCACTGGCCCCGCCACCGAGCCGCTGCGGTAGCGCGCCACATACTGGCCGTCGCCTAGCGGAAAGCCGGTCACCGCCTGGGTTTCAACTTCATCGAACTCCACCAGGTCCTCGCTCCGGCTGGAGCGGGGCGCCGACAGGCTGCCTGTGCCCTCCACCAGCGTAAAGTGTACCACTTCATCGCGCAGCACATTGCCCCGCTCATCGCTCAAAAACGCGGTAAGGGTCGCTTCCTGGCTGCTGGAGCCGGTGAGCACCAGCTTGCTGGCCACCAGCGTAAAGCCGTTGCGGGCCAGCTGGATCATTTCCCCCTCCCCTAGATCGCGCCCCACACCAGTGGAGGCCACGCTGGTGGACTGCAGCGAGCCAGTGCGGCTGGGCTGAGTTGCCTGGGTCCCGGCGTCCAGGCTGGTCCGCCCGCGGGGGGCAATGACTACCTCGCGGGAGCGCACCGAAGTGCGGCCAGGCGCCAGGCCGCTGGGGCGCTGCTGCGCCAGGGCTGTGCTGGCCAGGGCCAAGAGCAGCACCGCCCATAGCCACCGTGCTGGCACCTGCGGTTTCATCTTGTTGCACGACTCCTTTAGCAGACAGCAGCCCCCAGGATTGGTAATACTGGGGCACTGCCGCCGCCGTTCCCTACCTAGGCATACGGCCAGGAGTCAGGCCGCTTTCAGCGAGGCCAGAGGGTGAGCACCACCGGCACCGGCCGTTCTGGGGCCAGAGAGTCAGAGCGCACCCCGCCCACAATCAGGGTGCTGGAGCCGCCGCTGTCGGTTTGCAGCGCTTCCACCAGTCCCAAGTCCTGGGCAATGGCGGCTGCCTCGGGCAAAGTGGTGGCGGCGGCGGTGAACAACACCAGCCGCTGGTGGCTATCCAGGCCCACCACGCTGCGGTCGATCCTGGTGTCGATAACGTCACCCTGGAACACTTCGCCAGTGCGCCCCAGCACCACAGAAGCGCCGGACAGCAGCTGGGGACCAGCTTCAATAGCTTCTACCACCTGGGCCCAGTGGGGGTCAGACCACTGGCCCTGGGCGACTGCCAGCGGCGCCGGCGCTTGGAGCTGGGGCAGGCCGAATAGGGGCCGGCGGTCGGCAGTAAACCCCAGCGCCGCCCGGCCCAAGGGCAAAGAGAGCACCTGGCCAGCGGTAATCACCAGGCCAAGGGCCATGCCGGTGGCTGGGTCAAAGTAGTTGGCGTTTATGGCAGCCAGCGCTCCCCCGGCCAATTGGGTGGGAGGCTGAGGCGGGTGGGCAAAGCGCACCTGGGGGCGGATCAGGTTGAGATCAGCCCGCAGCAGGTTTACTACTGTCTCCCCGGCCTGGGTCTGGTGGAAGGCGCGCTGGAAAGTGAGCCCCGGCGCCAGCCTTTCTGGAATGGGTGGTAACTGCGCCGCCAGGGCGCGAGCAAAGGTCAGGTCCAGCACAATGCGATCAGGGCCAGTCAAAGTAAATGCCGTGAAGCGGGCGGGGGCATCCAGGTCAAACACCACCCTGGTGGCGCCCGGCTGCCGGCCAATGCGGTACCCTTGCAAGAAGCCACGATTCACCACCCGGTCGGCTACTGCTCCCTGGCTGGCCTGGAGCACGTCCACCACCAGGCGCGGTGGGTTCTCCAGGGCAAACACCTGGTATTCTGCCGGGCCAGACAGGTCCAGCACCGCCCGGATGCCCCCTTCCCCCTGGCCCACTCTGATGTTCTCTAGCGTCCCTGGCGCCTGGGCCAGCGCCAGGGAAACGAAAGCGCCTATAAGGGCAAGAATCCGCAACATGCCGCCAGCCTAGTGCCGGTAACCTGATCACTGGCTGACAGCGATTTCCCTCGTACCGGTTCACTAAGTTCCAGAGCGGGAGCGCTGTGCTACCATAGCCCCCAGCGAGGCAGGAGGCAGCATGAGTCCGATTCACATTAGGGCCAGCCAGGGTGATTTTGCCCCGGTGGTGCTGCTGCCCGGCGATCCCAACCGGGCAGAATACGTGTCCCACCAGCTGCAACATGCCCGCCAAGTGAATGCCCACCGGGGGCTTTTGGGCTACACCGGCAGCTACCGGGGGGTGCCGGTGAGCGTCCAAGCCACCGGCATGGGCTGCCCCTCGGCGGCCATCATCATCGAAGAGCTGATGACCCTAGGGGCCCAGATCTTCCTGCGCATCGGGACTTGCGGTGGGCTAGGCAAGCAGATGCGCACCACCGACCTGGTGATTGCCACTGCCAGCTGCCCCTTAGACGCCACGGCGCTGCACTATGTGGGGAACGAACCTTATGCCCCGGCGGCTAGCTGGCGCGTCACGCGCAGCGCCGTAGAGGCGGCGGAAGCCATGGGCCTCAAGCCGCATGTGGGGCTGATTGCCTCCACCGATATCTTCTACCAGCCAGACCCTAAGTCTATCCAGCAGTGGGCGCAACGCGGCGTGATCGCAGT
>JACQHA010000100.1 GCA_016199255.1 Deinococcus sp. | reverse complement strand
GTGGCGGAACTTCTCCGGCGACTGGTACCGGCACTGCCGGGAGAAGCTCCTGCGCAGCTTCGACCTGGATGAATTTCTCATTGTGCGCAAAGGCAATGAAGTCCTGGGCTGGTGCCAGTACGACGGGGAGCACTTTGGCCCCTTTGGGGTAGCTGAGTCGCTGCGGGGGCGCAAGCTGGGCTCGGTGCTCTTTGACAAGACGGTGCAGCGCATGAAGGCCAAGGGCCTGCGCCACATCTGGGTGGCCTGGACTGGCGGCGGGGCGAAGCGCTTTTATGAGCAGCGCGGCATGACCGTCAACCGGCGGCACGCCCTCATGAAACTGGAGCAGTGATATGGCGAAACAGGAACACATTCTGGCAGTGGGCGGCCACCAAGGGGACATGGAGCTGACCTGCGGCGCGGTGATCGCCAAGTACACCAGCGCCGGGCATAAAGCCACCTTTTTGAGCCTCACCCCCGGGGAGAAGGGGCACCCCACCCTGCCGCCGGACAAGTACCGGGAGCAGAAGATGGCAGAAGGCCGGGAGGTGGCGCGGCTCTTGGGGGCAAAAGCTCTGTTCCTGCCCTACCCAGATGCCGAACTGCCGGTGAATGAGGAGGTACAATACGCCATTGCCGACGTGATCCGCCAGGTGAAGCCCACTATTCTTATCACCCACTGGTCAGGCAGCTTCCACCCCGACCACCGGGCAGCGCACCACAATGTTATAGGCTCACTGCTCAAGGCAGGCCTAAAGTGGATCCAGCGCCAGCGCCCGGCGCACGGGGTGGGGAAAGTGTTCTTTGCCGAGAACTGGGAGGACGCTGAAGGCTTCGTCACCGAGCTGTACGTGGATGTGTCTACTAGCTTCAAGACCTGGGCCGAGGCTATTAAGCACATGGCGTTTGCCAGAGGAGAAACTGGCTTCCCCTACGTGGACTACTACACCAGCCTAGCCAGGGCCAGGGGAGCGGAGACGGGTTGCCAGTACGCCCAGGCCTTTATGCCATACCGCTATGCCCGCCGGCAGCGGGTGGAGTACCTGTAGCAAAGGAGGTGCAGCTGGTGTGAGGGCGTGGGGCTATAGCCCCAGGGGAGCAAAGGCAGGGCCATAGGAACCAAAGGAGGGATGAAAGTGAAGCGATTGGTTTGGCTGGTTATGCTTATGGCGGCGCTGGGAACACTGGCCCTGGCACAGGAGCCGGTGACGTTGCGCTTCCGGGTGCACAGCAGCGGTGTCCAGTTCACCGCCTGGGAGAGCCTGGTTGCCGAGTTCCAGGCCTCCCACCCAGGGATCACTATTGCCCTGGAACAGATCACCTTCGAGGAACTCTTCCAGAGCATCCAGATCGGGGCAGCATCGGGCGACGTGCCAGATATTGTCCATGTGTACTCGCTCTGGGGTGTGGAGCTGTTTAAGAGCGGCATCTTAGCTGCTGCCCCAGCCGATCTCCAGGAGCAGCTCCGGGGAGAGTTCTATCCTGCCGTCCTAGATGGCGCCATTGTCGATGGGCAGATTCTGGGTGTGCCCACCGAGGCACAGAACTATCTGCTCATCTACAACAAGGACCTCTTTCGCGCCGCCGGACTGGACCCGGACAGCCCCCCGCGCACCTGGGACCAGCTGGTGGACATGGCGGTGCAACTGACCAAGCGCGATGAGGCCGGAAACATTGTGCAGTACGGCTACGCCTTCCTCCAGGGCTGGGATTCAGCAGTGGTGCACCCCTGGGCGGCGCTGCTCTTCCAGCTGGGGGGCAGGCTGTTCAATGCAGATTTCACCGAGTCCACCTTTAATGGGCCAGCGGGGGTGGCGGCACTGGAGGCAGAGCTGGAGCTGTTCCAGGCCGGGGCCACTGACACCAACGGCAGCGTCTTCAATTTCCCCAACGGCACCGTAGCCATGATGATCATGGCCTCCTGGTATGAGAACGACTTGAAAGCCGCCTTCGGCGACCGCTTCCAGGACGTAGTCGGGGTGGCTCCGATCCCACTGCTGTCTGATGCGGCGCAGCCCGCCACTATTAGCTATACCTGGTTCACCGGCGTTGCCGCCTCTAGTCCTCACCAGGCAGAGGCCTGGGAGTTCATCCGCTTCCTGGCTGATCAGGGAGCAGCTGGCGGCACCCGCGCCGGCGACTGGGCCACTGGCGCTGTAGGCGCCCTACCAGGCGGCCCAGGTGACGCTGCCGCCTATGCCGATCGCACCGCCGACTACTTCACCGCACCCTTTAGCGCTGCCCTGGCGGTGACTGTGCCGGAGCCCAACATCGCCCGCGCCCAGGAGATCAAGACCGTGATCTGGCGCGCCATTCTCAGCGCCTGGTTCGGTGAGCGCACCGCCCAAGAGGCACTGGACTTTGCCGCCGAGCAGGTCAACGAGATCCTGGCGGAGCTGTAGCGCTTCTAACTCGCGAGCCGGAGGCAGCCGCCTCCGGCTCGCCCCTGGAAACGGGGGTACCATGGCCAAACGCGGATACAGCCTTCCCCGACAGCAGAACCGGCTGGCCTATGCCTTCCTCGCCACCACGCTACTCTTCTACGCTACATTTCTAATCTACCCGCTGGGGCTTTCCATCTTTGTCTCCATGCGCAGCTGGAACCTGCTGACACCACTGTCCCGGACCAGGTTTGTCGGGCTGGACAACTTCAAATACATTTTTACCCGCGACGAGATCTTCCAGCTGGCCATGAAAAATAGCGTCATCTATGCCCTGGCTACAGTGTTCTTGAGCGTAGCCATCTCCCTGATGTTGGCGCTGGCGCTGCAGCGGGCGCGCTATGCTGCTGTGTGGCGGGTGGTGTTCTTCCTGCCGGTGGTTACCTCATCGGTGGCCATCGCCCAAGTGTGGGTGGACTTCTACCACCCCACCTACGGGTTCGCCAATCAGGTGTTGCGTTTTTTGGGGCTCCCTGGCCAGAAGTGGATCTCCAGCCCTGACCAGGCGCTAGGCTCGGTGATCGCAGTAGCAGTGTGGTCCAGCCTCGGGTTCACACTCATCATCTTGTCTGCTGGGCTCAAGAACATCCCACAGGTGTACTACGACGCGGCGCGAATTGACGGCGCTGGCACCTGGCAGGAGTTCTGGCACATCACCTTGCCCTTGCTGCGGCCCACCCTGCTGTTCGTCACCGTCACCGGCATGATCGGCGCCTGGCAGGCCTTCGACCTGCCGTTGGTGATGACCGCCGGCGGACCAGTGAACCGCACCATGACTGTCCTGCTGCGCGCGTATGAGACCGCCTTCACTGACCTGAGAATGGGCCGGGCCACAGCAATGGCGTTTGTGCTGTTCGGCATTATTTTGGTGATCACCTTGATCCAGCTCCGCATCTTCCGGCGGGGCGGCGTGGAATCGTACTAGGGGGCCTATGAGTCATCCAGCACTGGCACAGCGGGCGCTGGCGCCCAGACAGGTGAACTGGCAGCCCTGGCGCTTAGCTGGAGGAGTGCTGCGGTACCTGTTCCTGGGCATGTTCGGCTTCACCATGGTGGTGCCCTTCTTCTGGCTGTTCAGCTCATCCCTCAAGACCCCGCTGGAGGCCATTGCCGAGCCGCCAGTGTGGATCCCCCAGCACCCCCAGTGGCAAAGCTACCTGCGGGTGCTAACTGAGATTCCCATGGGGCGCTACTACCTGAACAGCCTGATTGTGGCTGGCACCGTCACGCTCCTGGCAGTGATCAATGGAGCCCTAGCCGGCTATGCCCTGGCCAAGCTCAAGTTCCGCGGGAAAGAGACCGTATTCCGGGGCATTTTAGCGACGCTCATGCTCCCCAGCTTCTTGTTCCTGATTCCGGTGTACTTCATGATGCGCCGGGTGCCACTGGCTGGCGGGAATAACATATTCGGGCTGGGGGGCAGCGGCTTACTACACACCCACTGGTCCATGATCCTGCCCTTTGCCACCAGCGCTTTCGGCATCTTCCTCATGCGCCAGTTCATTCTCACCATCCCTGACGACCTGCTGGACGCGGCGCGCATTGATGGCTGCTCCGAGTTTCGCATCTTCTGGC
>JACQHA010000099.1 GCA_016199255.1 Deinococcus sp. | reverse complement strand
GTGCTGGGGATCTTTGACCCGCGTGGCATCCTCAACCCCGAGACGCTGGGGCAGGTCTATCGCCTTTCCCAGCGGCTGCTGGCGCTGCCCGGTATAGTGGCCCCCGATGTCTGGAGCTTGCCCACTGTGGACAACGTCACTGCCCAGGGGACCCTCTTGCGGGTGGCGCCGCTCTTAGAGAGTGCTACCCCCACCCAGGAGGAGATCACCGCCCTGCGCCGGGCACTCACTGAAACCCCGCTGTTCACCCAGCGGCTGCTCTCGGCCGATGGCCAGTGGACTGCTATCTACCTGCCGGTGGCCGATGGGGTCGATACCTACCACTTGGCGGCCCAGATCCGGGCGCTGGCCGAGGCGGAGGGGGTGCACTACGCTCTGGGTGGGCAGCCATTGGCAGAGGACACCTTCGGCACCGAGATGTTCCAGCTGATGCTGGTGCTCTCGCCGCTTATTGGCCTGGTGATCTTCCTGGGCCTCTGGTTTCTCTTCCGGCACCTGGGACTGATCCTGGCGCCCATGATGGTGGCGCTGCTCAGCGTCATCTGGACCATGGGGCTCATGATTGGCCTGGGTTTTCCGGTGCACATTATGAGTTCCATGGCGCCAGTGTTCCTCATGGCCTACGGGGTAGGAGATGGGATCCACCTGCTGAGCGAGTACCACGACCGGCGCGCCAGGGGGGAAGGCCGCATCCCGGCGGTTCGGGAAACGTTGCGCGAGCTCTGGACGCCGGTGCTCTACACCTCGCTGACCACCGTGGCCGGCTTTGCTTCGATGGCCCTGACTCCCATCCCTCCAGTGCAGATTTTCGGGCTGTTCGTAGCCTTTGGCCTGCTGGTGGAGTGGCTTTTGAGTGTCACCCTGGTCCCGGCCATGATGGTGCTGGTGCGGGAGCGCCGGGTCGCTGCCGCCTCCCAGATCCAGGAGCCGGACTATCTGGCGCGCCTGCTCGAGCGCCTGGGATGGCTCAGCCTGCGGCACAGCCGCTGGGTGGTAGCCGGCGGGGTGCTGGTGCTGGTGCTGGCGGTAGGGGGGATCAGCCGCATCCAGGTCAATGATAACCCGGTGCGCTGGTTTAAGCCGGGCAGCCCAGTGCGCCAGGCCACCGAGGTTCTGAATCAGCACTTCGGGGGCACCTATCTGGCCTATCTGGTGGCGGAGGCCGACGCCCCTGACCGGCTTCGGGAGCCGGCGGTGCTGAACGCGTTGGCTGGCCTGCAGCAGGCGCTGGAGGAGCTTCCGGTGGTGGGGAAAACGACCTCACTGGCGGACTATCTGCAGTGGATCAACCGCGCGCTGCACCAGGACGATCCCGCTGAGTACCGGGTGCCAGCGAGCAAGCGGGCGGTGGCGCAGGAGCTGCTGCTTTTCCTCTCCTCCGGGGGAGGCCGGGAGACACTAGACAAGGTAGCGGACCTGGACTACCAGCGGGGCACCGTCTGGGTACAGCTCACCACTGGCGACAACCTGGCCATGGCCGAGGTCGAGCAGGCAGCAGCCGACTATCTGGCGGCCCACCCGCTGCCGGGGTTCACCTTCCGCTGGGCGGGGCTCACCTATCTCTCCAAAGTCTGGCAGGACACCATGGTGTGGGGGATGCTGTCCTCTTTATTGGGGGCAGTGGTGGTCGTGCTGGTGCTACTCGTGCTGGACTTCCAGTCGCTACTCTGGGGGGTGCTGGGCATCCTCCCTCTGGCCTGTACCATTGCCGTGATCTACGGCCTGATGGGCTGGGTGGGCAAGTCCTATGACATGCCCATTGCGGTACTCTCCTCGCTCTCGCTGGGGATGGGGGTGGACTTCGCCATCCACTACATCCAGCGCTTCCGGGAGCACTACCGGGAGAGCGGGGATCTGGCAGCCACAGTGCAGTGGAGCATGGGGGCGCCGGCCCGGGCCATTCTGCGCAACGCGCTGGTGCTGACGCTGGGGTTCGTGGCCCTGTGGTTTGCGCCACTGACCCCCTATGTGACGGTGGGGGTGTTCGTGGCAGGCATTATGCTTTTCGGCTCGCTGGCGACGTTGCTCTTGCTGCCGGCCCTGATCCAGATCGGCGCCGGGCTCCTGCTCCGCGCCCCCAGGGGCCGGTTAGCGCGCAAGGAGGTAGTGAAATGATCAGGTGGACCGTGGTGCTTGCCCTGCTCTGGGGTGCAGCCCTGGGGCAGTCGGGACTAGATGTGCAGCAGATCATCGCCCAGGCCTATAGCCCGCCTGACGGGGATGATGGCGAGGCCACCGGCCAGCTGGTGCTCACCAGCGCCAGCGGCCAGGTGCGCAGTCTGATCCTCCAGGGCCAGCGGCGGGACTTTGGCGGGGGAGAGGAGCGGTTCTTGGTGCGGGTGATTGCACCGGAGGAGGAGTCAGGGACCAGCTTCCTGCTGATCCAGGTGCCGGAGCGGGATGACGACCGGTTCCTGTTCCTGCCCGGGCTGGGGGTGCGGCAGATCGCTGCCCGGGATGCAGATAGCAGTTTCTTTGGCTCAGACTTCACCTATAACGATTTCGCCGACCGGGATCCTGCCGAGGCGACGCACGCCCTGCTACGCGCCGAGGTCATTGCTGGGATCGAACACTACGTGGTAGAGAGCATTCCTCGCGACCCAGAGGGCCCCACCAGCCGCCGCCTGGGTTGGGTACGGGCCACCGACTTCTTGATTGCCCGCGAGGAGTTCTACGACCGGCAAGGCCAGTTGGCCCGAGTGGTAACGGCTGCCGAGATCCAGGTTATCGATGGGATCCCCACCGCAATCTGGCGGGTGGCGGAGAACGTTCAGACAGGAACGCGCTCTGAGATCACTTGGAGTGATGTAAGGTACAACCTTGGCCTCCCAGCCACGCTGTTCACCCTAGAGAGCCTGGAGGCTGGCCAGTGATCCCGCCTAAGAGCCCGACGAGTCAAATCACTTGGCCTGTGCCATAGCCAGCCGGCGCTGGAGGACGGCAGCGTCGAGCTGGACCAGGGAAACGCCTGCTAGGACAATGACTAATCCGAGGATCTGTTGGAGGCGGTAATGCTGGTGAAAAAGCAGCCAGCCGATGAGCGCTGTCTGCAAAGGGATGATGTTCCCCAGCACGCTGAGTTCAAAGGGCGGGACGGTCTTGAGCAGGGTGTTCCAGATGGTATAGGCCAGTGCTGTATTCACTGTAGCCAGCCACAGGATGATGACTATAGCCCGGGGCGTGAGAGTGGGAAGTCCTTCGAACACGAAGGCTGGTGCAAAGAGTAGCCCCCCACCGGTGAATAGCGCGGTGCCAGTGAGCCAGATGGCACCTAGCTTGGTCTGCTCCCGCAAGGTGCGCATGAGAATCAGGTAGTAGCCGGTAGCCACGTTGCTGGCAATCATCAGCACCACCCCGGGCCATTGTTCCAGCGCGACCGCCGGGGGGAAAAAGATGCCACTGCCTACCAGCGTCACCACTAGCCCGGCTAGCTGCAGCCAGCCAGGGCGCCGTCCCAAGTGGATGAGCCCCAGGAGCAGGACAAATAGTGGCGCCAGGCTGTAGAAGAATGATCCGGTGAGTGCCGAGACGTAGGTCTGCCCCGTGTAAAACAAGCCCTGCCCGGCAGTGTAGGTGGCCAGGCCGGAGAGCACCACTATGCCCCAGGTGCGCCGGGGCAAAGTAGGGAAGAGTGGCTCGCGGCGCGCGCCCAGGAATAGATAGAGCAGCACCCCACCTAGCCAGTAGCGCAGGGCGGCGAAAAACAGCGGGGTCAGGTCCTCCAGCCCGAGCTTGATCAGAATGAAAGAGGAACCCCAGATCAGCGTCACCAGCCAGGCCAGGCCCAGCGCGAGCAAATAGCTCAGAGCAACCCCTCCTCTGAGGTCAGGCCGTCCCGGCCCCCGGCACGAGCTTGCGAGTACGGGACTCGCCCTCCGGGACTCGTCCGTGAGCCGGTCACCTCGGGCTCGAACCAGAATAGTTCCAGTGGGTGGTCAACTGGCTCTTGGCTGAAGACGGCTCGCACTAGCAGGCCCACCTTTAGGCGGGACGGATCCCCATAGTTGCGGAGCTGGTGAAGAAATAGCGTTGAGGCTCCCTCTAGGTCCACATAGGCCAGCACCAGTGGCTCCTGGCCCCAGATGTAGTGGGGAGTCTTAGGGCAGGTGGTGAACGCCGCTACAGTCCCCTTGCCGCTCAGCTCCCTCCAGGTGGTGATGGCCAGGTCATGGGGACAGACTGGCCGGGGTGGCAGCCACACCTGGGCGCAGCGCGGGCAGGCAGCGGCGAACAAGCGCCCCTGCTCCAGCTCTAGGAAGAAGCGGGAAACCTTGCCCAGGCTGTGGCGATAGGTGAAGCGCTTCTCGATGTTGATGATCTCCACCTGCCGGAAATCAGCCCAGGGGTCACTCACGCGCCCCAGAGGATCGGCGCACAGGCGCACCTCCAGCTTGCGGCGCACTAGATCAGCCACGCCGCTTCTCCTCCTCGCGCAGCCGCAGCAGGCGGCGGTTGAGCTTCCCGGTGGTGGTCGTGGCCAGGTCGGTGACGAACTCCACCTCCCGGGGATACTTGTACGCTGCCAGCCGTTCTTTCACTGTCTCCTGCAGCTCCCGGACCAGCGCCGGGCTCCCCTCATATCCCGCAGCTAGCTTAACAAGGGCCTTCACAATGGCGCCGCGCAGGGGATCAGGCGCACCGATCACTGCCACCTCCGCTACCGCCGGATGGTGCAGCAGTGCCTCCTCCACTTCAGAAGGACCAATGCGGTAGCCGCCGCTCTTGATCAGGTCGTCCTGCCGCCCCTTGAACCAGATGTAGCCGTCGGCATCGCGCTCTGCCAGGTCACCGGTGAGCACCCACTCGCCCTGGAAGCGCTCCTGGGTTTTCTCTGGCTTGCCCCAGTATTCCAGGAACATGGTGGGATCGCCCCGCTTCACCACAATTTGTCCCACCGTCCCAGGCGGCACCGAGTGCCCGGCTTCGTCAATCACGTCCACTTCCCGCCCGGGATAAGGCCGCCCCATGGACCCGGGCCGCACTGGCCAGAGCTGAGCGCAGTTGCCTACCAAGTGATTCACCTCAGTGAGGCCGTAGAACTCATTGCATACCGCACCCAGCTCAGTGTTCACCCAGCGCAGGACTTCGTCGGCCACCGACTCGCCGCCGCTGGCGATCACCTGCAGGTCCAGGTCATATCGCTCCCTGGGCCGCTCAGTCTGCGCCAGCAGCTTGAGCGCTGTGGGGGTCAAGAAGGCGTGGGTCACGCCGTACTCTGCCATGAGTTCCCAGGCGACACTGGGCTCAAAGCGCCCGTTGTAGCCCAGCACCGGGTAGCCGAGGCTGAGGGCCGGCAGGAGAATATCTAAAAGCCCACCTACCCAGGCCCAGTCGGACGGGGTATAGAACACGCTGCGTTCATTGAAGTGCAAGTTGAAGAACAGGGAAAAGGTGAGCAGATAGCCTACCAGGATGCGGTGGGTGTGCAGCGTTCCCTTTGATGGCCCGGTGGTGCCCGAGGTGTAAAGCAGCATTGCCGGGTCAGCAGAGCGGGTGCGTACTGTCTGGAACTGAGGCGAGTGGCGGGCCATGGCGTTTTGCAGCGATAATTCCCCTTCGGCAGCGGCACCGCGTACGATCACATGCCTTAATGCCGGCAACTCAGAGCGGATGCGGCGCACTTTTTCCACCTGTGCCTGGTCAATGATCAGTGCCTTAGCGGCGCAATCGCCCAGCATGTACTTGAGCGTGTCAGGCGCGTAGAGGATCGATAAAGGCACAGCCATGGCTCCCAGCTTGTACACCGCCAGGTGGGCGCTGGCGGTTTCTGGCGTCTGGGGGACCACGATTCCCACCCGGTCGCCTTTGGTCACCCCCAATTCTGCCAACAGGTTGGCTAGGCGGTTGCTGGCGCGCTGCAGCAGGCGGAAGGTATGAGCCTCCCGGTGGCCTTGCTGGTCCTGGTAGAACAGCGCCACCCGCCCCCGGTGGTCGGCCCACTTGTCCACGGTGTCGCTGGCGATGTTGTAGTACTCGGGGATCTCCCAGCGGAAGCGCCGGCAGATATCCTGGTAGCTGCTGTACCGGCTCAGGTCCATAGCACTCTCCTAATCACGCCGATCGAATACGTGCACCACAGCAATAGTAGCGGTACCACCATGACACTCCGCCAGGCCGCATCTGGCGCCTGGCACCTGGCGCCGGGGATCAGCCGTCCCCTGGAGCTGCCTGAAGATTTCAATGGCCTGGGCAATTCCGGTGGCTCCAGCCGGCGCCCCAAAGCCTAGCAGGCCACCGGAAGGATTGGTGGGCAGCTCGCTACCCAGATTAAATATCCCTGCTGCTAGCTGGGGTCCTGATTCTCCTGGAGCGCAGAACCCCAGCGCCTCGTAGCTCATGAGCTCCGCCCCGGTGTAG
>JACQHA010000098.1 GCA_016199255.1 Deinococcus sp. | reverse complement strand
CGAGCCAGGCGGCGCTGGCGGTAGTGTTGGGCCTGGTGGTAGACCCATCCACTAGCTTCGCATCTGACCTGGAGCCAGTTAGGACGGAACTGTCCAATCTGGCACGCGCCCTGAAAGTTGGCGATCAGGTGGTGTTCTACATTGCCAGCAACCGGGCGCTGCGGCCCCGGGCAGCGTTTGTGAACGTCATCGCCCGGCCAGAGGATGTCAATACCCTAGTGGAGCGCATTAGCGGCGTGGACGTGATCCCTGGCGAGACCGACGTGCTGCGGGCCATGAGCGACGCCCTGGCGGAATTCAACCAGGTGGCGGCGCTGCGCGAGGACGAGCGGCTTTTTTTGGTGCTGGCCGACGGCAAGGTGACCCGCAGCGCCCGGCCGGTGCTGGCGGAGCAGGCGCTAGGGGCAGTGCCGGCTGGAGCGCAGCTCTGGGTGCTGTATTACCGGGGGGAGCAAGATGGGGACTCGCCCCTGTTCCAGGTGCTGCGCAATGTGAGCGACGCCCGCTATGAAATCATGTCGCCGGCTGAGGCCCCCTATGCCTTGCGGGAGCTGGCGGCGCGCTGGGCCAATCGGCAGGAGCTGCCGGAGCCTGGCTCGCAGCTCTTTGGCCTGGTCGTGGACACCTCTCCCAGCTTCACGGCGCTGCAAGAAGCCACTGCTTCCGCTGCGGAGCTCTTGGGCCGGCTCGGGCCCACCGACCGGGTGGTAGGCGCCAGCTTTGGGGGGGACGGCCGGGTGCTGCCGCTGGCCGATGGTGAGACCAATCCTCTAGCGGTGGCCGCTGCCTTGGGGGAGCTGCGCTTGGTAGACGGCCAGCAGGCGGATTTGCTCAAAGCGGTGAACCGGGTGGCGCTGGACTTTGTAGATTTGGCGCGGCTCTCCACTGATGCTGATCCGGAGCTCTTGATTCTTACCGATGGCCTTTTGCCCCCTGGGCCGCAGGTGCGAGTGCTTTCGGTGCTCTCGGCACTGCCCATGGCGCGGGTGACGCTGGTCTATTACCGGGGCAATGCCAGCCGCGATGGAGGCGACCTGGGGGCGTTGTTGGCAGCGCAAGAGAACGTGCGGCTGCGCATTGTCTCTGCCGCCCAGACCCCGGCGGTGTGGCAGCAGCTCAGAGAGCAGTTCCCCCTGGTGCCCGCTGGCCAGGAGCAGCGCTCTGCTGCCCAGGTGAGCGGCGAAGCGCCGAGCCTGGTGCAGCGCGCCCGGGCGCTCATCGAACCGCTCTGGCAGCGCTACTGGCAGTATGTATTAATCGCCGCTGGTGCGGTATTAATACTGGTCGTTCTCGGCTTCATCGCCAGGCGAGTGCGCCGGGCGGCGGTGGCGGCGGCGCCAGTGGCTGGGCCAGCGCTCCAGGTGGGGTTCAGCGGCCTGGAGGAAGTGATACAGCTGCAGCCCGGGGAGAGCATCAAGGTTGGCTCTAGTGCCGACGCTGATCTCTTGGTGGAAGACCGGGCCGGTTCCGAGGTGCGGGCGGAATTGAGCCTGGGCCGGAATGGTGAGCTTGCGATCCGTGACCTGGGCAGTCTCTTTCCCTTGCAGATCGATAGCCAGGTGCTGCGCCCAGGGGAGCGGCGCCAGGTGAGTTCTGGCTCGCGAGTCCGGTTTGCCGAGGGCCTGGAGTTTTACTTAGAAGCCATCCCAGTGGAGGAGCGCTCAGACACCGACGGCGTGCCGAGGGGGGCAGATGGCGCTATTTAGCATTCAGCGAGCACTTCTGATTGGATTAGGTGGGACCGGGGTGTCCATTGTCACCGACGTTTATCGCCGGGCCAAGGATGCGCTCCCCAGCGCGGCGCTGGAGGGCCTGGCCTTTTTAGGCCTGGATGCCAGCGTGGGGGAGGAGCTGCGGGTAGCGCCGCACCGCTTTGCTGGCCTGGACGAACTGTTTTTGGACGCCGGCAGCCTGTTCTCCATCAGCGTACCAGACGAGCAGTTCCGCGAGGCCATTGAAGGCGAGCAGCTGGGGTTCTTGGGGCTCGGGGAGTTTGTGCCGCGCCGCTACCTGCGCCTGTCCACCCAGGAAGCCGGCTCCCGGGGGGTAATGCCCCTGGCTAGAGCGGGACTAGTGTTCCAGCGCGACCGGCTGAAAGCGGT
>JACQHA010000090.1 GCA_016199255.1 Deinococcus sp. | reverse complement strand
GGCCCGCCGCTTTGGCGAGCCAGAGGAGGTGATGGACACCATCGTGCATCACCACGAGCTGGAGAAGTCCGCGACCCTCTTCCCCTGGATCGTGGAAGCGGCCGACGCCATCTCCGCCGCCCGCCCCGGCGCCCGGCGTGAGACTTCAGACCTGTACATGGAGCGGCTGCGCGCCCTGGAAGCAGCGGCCGCCTCGTTCCCGGCGGTGCAGGAGGTACACGCCATTGACGGCGGCCGGAACCTGCAGGTGTTTGTGAACCCCAGCCGGGCTGACGACACCGCCTGCGCCGAGCTGGCCAGGCAAATTGCCCAGAAAGTCGAGGCCGAGGTGCACTATCCCGGCCAGGTCCAAGTGACGGTGGTGCGGAGCCTCATCGCCACCGCCCAGGCAGCCCAGTGGGGCGCAACCGGAGAAGAGCCGCCTAATAAGGGCCGCAACGGCAATGGCCGTTTGCTCTACCCCCGGCGCAGCCTGGCGGAACTGGCACTGGGCCCAGAGGTAGTAGTGCAGCTGGTCAAGGGAGCCGAGGCCACCCCGGCAGCCAAGTAGCTGTTTTCATTCGTGGCGGGGCGCAGCGCCAGGTCTGGCGCTGCGCCCCGCTCTTGGGCCGCCCCCACTTGCACCAGAGCATCTATGGTGGGAAGATGTAGTCTCGTAATGCCTAGAGTCCCCTGGACAGGGCAGGGGACGGGGAGGAGGGGTTGGGCAACCGGTGCTCTGTTCCCAGCTGCAAACACTGACGCCGACCCTGGCTGGGGCGCCACCCCGACCTGTGCTCTGTGGTATTGAGAACCACCTGGAAGGAGGGTAAGCTGTGGAGTTTCTGCTTCTTGTGTTCCGCTGGATCCACTTCGTCGCTGGGATCATCTGGATCGGGCTCTTGTACTTCTTCAACCTGGTGAACGTGCCCTATACCAAGACAGTGGAAGCCAAAGACCGGCCGGCCCACGTCCCCAAGCTCCTGCCCCGGGCGCTGGCCTGGTTCCGGCATGCAGCATGGGTGACGGTACTGGCTGGACTGGTGCTGATTATCTGGAACTACTGGCGGTTCGGCCGAGTACTGAGTTTTAGTGAGTCTCCCGAGTCCGCCGATCCCGCTGCCAATACCATCTTCGTTGGCATGCTGCTGGGCCTGATCATGCTGATTAACGTCTGGGGATTTATCTGGCCCAACCAGAAGAAAGTGATTGGGGCCACTGTGAAGGGCGAGAAGCCAGATCCGCAGTGGGGCAAGACGGCGCTGCTCTTCTCCCGCACCAACTTTGTCCTTTCCTTCCCCATGCTGCTGTTCATGGGCAGTGCCACCCACTACCCCATGGGCTGGCTCTACATCATCATCTTCGGGATCATCGCAGCGATCATCGGCTACCTGGTGGTCAACACCGTGCAGAAGTAACCAGCCTTCAGTGCAGGCTGAACCTCAAAGGGGCGCCGCTCGGCGGTGCCCCGCAGCACAACTACGGCTGCTATAGAATTGCTCTACGCCAGGTCTCCAGCCAGTTCCTGCCGCACCTCGGGGCTGAGCAGCAGCTGGTGGCGGTAGTTAGGATGGTCCACCACCAGCCACACTGGTTCGGTTCCAGCGCAGAACAGCTTGACCTGTTCTGGGGTGAAGGGGAACTTCAGGTAGTGCACGGCGCTGACTTTCTCCTCAGTCATGGTGCCAGGAGCGAACTGGGCTTTGATAACGTGCCTCTCCCCCAGGCGCAGCGCCACGCACTGGTGAATGCCCACCAGCTTATTCAGCACTGGCTCCACCTCAGCTGCATCCAGAAGCTCAATAAACAGCGTAGCGCTCAGCTCCCGGTCGCCGGGGATCAGCTCGTTATACGCTTCCACCTCGGCACGGATGGAGTCCAGGTCAGTGAGTCCCTCAACCCGCATCATCTCCTGGATCTGGAAGAGCACCGTGTCCCGGTTCTCAAACACCAGGGAAATCCGGCCCCCTACCGCTAAGCGCCGCCGCCGCTTCAGGGCAATGATCTTCTGCCGGAAAGCAGCCCGCTCCCGCTCGTACACTGCATTACTGCGCACATCATCTAGACTGATCTTCTGCATCACATCCTCGAAGGCTCAAACGGCGAGCCCATAGGCTCTAGCCAGTACCTCGACTGGATGCAGCACTGGCCGCTTGGTGCCGTAGATGATCTGCAATCCCGCCAGGGAGCAGTCCGACACCACCAGCTGGGGCTCGCTGCGCTCAATGCCTTTATAGAGCTTCTGGGCCACCTGCTGCGACAACTGGAAATACTGGGTTTTCATCCCCCAGGTGCCGTCCATGGCCGAGCAGCGGTCAATCAGCTCCACCTCGGCGCCGGGGATGAGTCTTAGTAAATCGCGGGACTTCAGGCCGATGTTCTGGTGCTTCAAGTGGCAGGGCAGGTGATAGGCAATTTTTCCTGGCCGCCAGGTGAAGCTGGTGTTGAGCTTTTTCTGTCCATGGAGCTGCATCAGGTACTGGCAGAGGTCAAAGGTATGGGCAGCCACCAGCTCGGCCTCTGGGTTCTGCACAATATGCGGCGCCTCGGCTTTCAGCATCAGGCTGCAGCTGGGCCCCGGAGAGACAATATCGTAGCCAGAGCGCACGTACTCCGCCAGGCGCCGGGCGTTGCGCTCTGCTCTCTTGGCAGCTTCCCCAATGTTGCCCGAGTCCAGGTAGGGCATGCCACAGCATTCCTGCTCCGGGCAGATGACCTCGATGCCGTTGTGCTCCAGCACCGCCACACAGGCTTTGCCCACGTCTGGGTCGTTATAGTTCACCGAACAGGTGTAAAACAGCGCCACCCTGCCATTGCTGCCAGGTTTTTTAGGGCGCCGGCTGAACCAGCGGGCAAAGGTTTCCTTATGGAACTCCGGCAGGTTGCGGTCGCGGTGGATGCCAATAGTCTTTTCCAGAATCACCCTGGCTGGCAGGAACCGGTTAGCCGCGTTGGAGAGCGGCGCCAGGGCGCTGCCCCATTGGCCCAGCAGGTCAGGGCTGCCCAGCACCCGGTCACCTAGGGTCATCCCCTGCTGCCGCTGCTTCTGGGCCTTGGCGCGCAGCATCAGCTGGGGGAAGTCCAGCATAAATTCATGGGGTGGCGTGTAGGGGCACTTGTTATAGCAGAGCTTGCACTGATAGCACAGGTCCACTACCTGCCGCGCCATCTGGTCAAACTCCCCGGGCGGGGCCTGCTGGGGAGCGTCCAGATTGCGCTGGTCCACGAAATTGAACAGTGCCGGGAACGAGGGGCACAGGTTGAAGCATAGCCGGCAGCCATGGCAGATGTCGAAGATCCGCTCCAGCTCACTATGCAGTGCCTGGGCATCCCAGTACTGGGGGTGCTTGACGTCGTAGCGCGAGTCGATAGCCATGCTTCCCTCCCCAGGCCCGAGCCGGGGGAAGGGGCCCACCCCTTCCCCCACCAGATGGAGCTTACTTCAGCGACTCCAGAGCCCTGGTGAACCGGCCGGCATGGGACTTCTCAGCGCGCGCCAGGGTCTCGAACCACTCGGCGATCTCATCGAAGCCCTCGTCCCGGGCGGTCTTGGCAAACCCAGGGTACATCTTGGTGTACTCATAGGTCTCGCCGGCAATGGCCGACTTCAGGTTCTTAGCAGTGTCGCCCACCGGCTCGCCGGTTACCGGGTCGCCTACTTCCTCCATGAACTCAAAGTGGCCAAAGGCGTGGCCAGTCTCGCCCTCGGAAGTGTCCCTAAACACCCCGGCAATATCAGGGTGGCCCTCAATGTCCGCCTTGCGGGCGAAGTACAGATAGCGGCGGTTCGCCTGGGACTCGCCAGCGAACCCCTCTTTCAGGTTCTGCAGGGTTTTTGTGCCTTTCAGACTCTTAGCCATAATGACCTCCTTGGGACTACTTCAGGCGGCCGCGCAACGCTGGCACAGGCCGTAGAAGTCCAACCGGTAGGCGCTGATGCTATGAAAGCCGCTACGCCGCCGCGCCTCGCGGTATAGCTGGTCCAGGGGAGGCAGAACTAGATCAAACACCCGGCTGCAGCTGGTACACACCGCGTGCTGATGTGGGGTGATATTGGCGTCATAGAGCACTTTCCCCTCCTGGGGCAGCTCCTGGATCAAACCCTGGTCCACCAGCGCCGCCAGGGAGCGGTAGACGGTGCCCAGGCTAATGCCCGGCAGGCTCTGGCGCACCTCCTGGTACACCCAGGCGGCATCGGGATGGGTATCAGTGGAGCGCAGAGCAGCCAGCACCGCCTGGCGCTGCTTGGTGAGCCGCATCTCCTTTGGCGCTTTCTCTGCCATAGCCTGCTCCCCCAGTAACTAGTAATAGTTACTAGTAGCACTATAGCCAGTGCCCACTAGCCTGTCAAGCTCCCCAGCCAGGCTGCCCTGGGCTATGCTAGGCCTCATGCCACTGCCACCAGCGCGCCGCCACCTGGGCTTTGCCCTACTGCTTATACTGGTGGCCCTGCAGCACTTCTTCGGCGCCATTATGAGCGAGCTGTCCCCCGACGAGGCCTACTACTGGGACGCCGGGCGGCACCTGGCCCTGTCCTATTACCACCACCCACCCCTGGCCCCTTACCTGATCCGCGCCGCCACCTGGCTAGGTGGCGATAGCAAGCTGGTGCTGCGCAGCCTGGCCATTGGGCTGTCTCTCACCCGCCTGGTGCTGCTCTACGCCCTGGCCACCAGCCTGTTCGGCCAGGGGGTGGCGCTGGCCAGCGTGGTCTTGCTCCAGCTTACGCCGCTCTTCGCTCTGGGGTTCCTGATGCAGTACGATATCCCCCAGCTCACTCTCTGGGCGCTGGCTGCCTGGAGCCTCTACCAGGCGCTGGCGCGCCGCCAGGGACGCTGGTGGTACCTGAGCGGGGCAGCGCTGGGGTTAGGGTTTCTGGCGAAGCCCTCCATGGTGCTTTTTATCCCCTCAGCTTTTCTCCTGCTCCTGCTCTGCCGCTCTCAGCGCCACTGGCTGCGCCGCCGGGAGCCGTACCTGGGGCTGCTGCTGGCGGCCTTGCTCTGCCTGCCCATGGCCCTTTGGCACTGGCAGCACGGCGGGCTGGAGTCGTTTGGCGCCCTGCAGTCGTCGCTAGCAGCTCGCTTCAGCCGGCCGGATCCGAACAGCATCACCGCCAACCTTGGGGAGTACCTGGGGGTGACACCGCCGCTGGTGTTCTTGGCTTATCTCTGGGGAACTGTAGTGCTACTTTGGCAAGGGCTGAAGCGCCAGGACCTGCGCTACCTGCTCGTAGCCTGCCTGGCGCTTCCCACCCTGCTAGCCGGGCTAGCAGGCCTGGTCTGGCTACAGGACGCCGGCGGCAACTGGCCGGCCCAGGGCTATCTCACTGCCGCCATGGCCGCCAGCGCCCTCCTCGAGAAAGCCCGGCACCGGGTGGCAGCCTGGGGACTAGTGGGCGGTTTTGCCGCCTTGCAGACCGCCGCCCTGGGGTGGTTCATTTTGAGCCCCTCCATCCCCATCCCCCCTGACCTGCAGGCCAGGATCCGTGCCCAGATGTCGCTCTACGCCTGGGAGGCCACCGCCCGAGCGGTGAACGCCCAGCTCCAGGCACTGCCCAGCGGGACGCGGCTGGTGGCCGGGGACCGCTTTCTGGCCAGCAGCCTGGCTTTCGCCACCACCGGCCAGCCCCACACCACCCAGATATTCGCCGAGCGCACCAACTACTTTTACTACGCCGACGCCCCGCTCCGGCCCGGCGACCAGGTGCTCTTGGCCTGCTTCCACCCGGCCTGTGCCCAGTACGGGGCCAGGCAGTTCCGCGAGCGCCAGGTCTTCGACCCAGTGCCTATCTACTGGCGTGGCCAGCTGGTACAGACCCTGTGGCTGGTGTATCTCGTGGACTACCAGTGCCCCAGAGGCACCCTGCGCTGGGACCGCCAGTGCCACCCTAGCTGAAACACCTCTGGGCCAGGCCCGGTTAAAAGAACCTAGTAAGGCAGGTAGGTTAAGATAAGGCTCTTGGAGGTGAGGGTGGACCAAACCGCCAGTCCAATCAGCCAGGCGCCGGGGGCAGGGCGCAGCCTCTGGAGCCGGCGCACCATTGCCCGGCTGGTGCTGGTGCTAGCGCTGGCCGCCCTGGTCTACACGGCGCTGGTGGTGGTGGCCGATGCCCGTCAGCTGTGGGCGGCGCTAGCGCATTTTCACTGGGCAGCGCTGGCGCTCGCCCTGGGCCTGGCCAGCACCAACTATGTGCTACGCGCTATCAGGTGGCAGTTTTACTTAAAGAGCCTAGGTGCTGCTCCGCCGCCAGTGCAGAGTTTTCTGATCTTCCTGGGGGGCTTCAGCCTGGCGGTCACGCCAGGCAAAGTAGGCGAACTGGTCAAGTGCTATTTCCTGGAACGTGCCAACGGCACCCCGGCCACCAGCAGCGTGCCAGTCGTGCTGGCGGAGCGCCTGACTGACGTGCTGGCGCTGGTTCTCCTGGCCGGTGCCGGGATTTCCACCGGTGGCTCCTTGGCCCTACCCCTGGCGCTGCTGGCACTTATGGCACTGGGGCTCATGCTCCTCTGGAATCAAGCGGCGGTGAGCTGGCTTCTGGCGCGCTGCCGCCGGATCCCCCGCTTCGGCCCTCAGGCAGAGAAACTGGCCCTGGCCTATAGCCGCACCAGGCAGCTCCTCTTGCCCGGGCCGCTTCTCCTGGCCACTGGACTGGCAGCGGCGGCCTGGTTCTGCGAGTGCCTGGCCCTTTTTGCTATTGCCCGCAGCTTCGGGTCTTCGCTGGGCCTGAGCCAGGCCGTCTGGGTCTATGCCCTGGCTACCCTGGCAGGGGCGGTCAGCTTTATGCCCGGCGGCCTGGGCACCACTGAGCTGAGCCTCACCGGGTTGCTGGTGGTGCTAGGCAATAGCCGGCAGGAGGCCACTGCCAGCACCTTGCTAGTCCGGGCTGCTACCTTATGGTTCGCCGTAGGGGTGGGGGTGCTGGCCCTGCCGGCGCTGCGCTATAGCCTGCAGCGAAGCGCTACGAGACAACCTGGAGTGTAATATGACCAGCGAACACGTTGCCCCTCTGGCCCGGCCCAAAGCCACTGGCTCACTGCTGGCGGTGCTTATTGCCCTGGTGCTCTCCATGCGCCCCAAGCAGTGGACCAAGAACGCCTTTGTGGGCGCGGCCCTCATCTTCTCCCAGCAACTGCTGCACCTAGACGCTCTGGCCCGCACCGCTGCCGCCATTGCCCTGTTCTGCCTGCTCAGCGGGGCGGTGTATCTGGTGAACGACCTGACCGACCTGGAAGCGGACCGCCAGCACCCTCGGAAGCGCCACCGGCCCCTGGCCTCAGGGCGGCTTAGCCCCAAGGTGGCGGCCGTAGCAGCAGTGCTGAGCGTGATCGGTGGGCTGGTAGGCAGTTTCGCCCTTTCCGTGCCCTTTGGCGCTACTGCCCTGGCCTACCTGCTCCTCAATTTGGCGTACTCCCTGTGGCTCAAGCACGTGGTGATCCTGGATGTGCTGTCAGTAGCGCTGGGGTTCGTGTTGAGAGCTGCCGCCGGCGCCGCCGTACTGGCCGTGGAGCTGAGCCCCTGGCTGCTGGCCTGCACCATTTTGCTGGCGCTGTTTTTAGCGCTGTCCAAGCGCCGCCACGAGCTCACTTTGCTGGAGTCCGGCGCTGGTAGCCACCGGCCGATCCTGGAAGAGTACAGCGTCGCCCTCCTGGACCAGATGATCAGTGTGGTCACCTCCAGCACGGTGGTGGCCTACGCCCTGTATACCTTGAGCCCTCGTACCGTTGAGGAGTTTGGTAGCAACAAACTGGTATACACCGTGCCCTTTGTGCTCTACGGCATCTTCCGCTACCTGTACCTGATCCACCAGCGGGACGGCGGCGGCAACCCGGAGCAGCTCTTGCTCTCTGACCGGCCGCTGCTCGTTAGCGTGCTGCTCTGGGTGGTGACTGCCGCAATTCTGGTGTATGTTGTGAGATACATCTAAGGGAGGCACTTATGGCACGCAGCCGTGTTGTGGTCCTGAAAACCAGCCCGGAGACCATACTGGCCGACTACCGCCGGCTGATGGAGCTGGCCGACTACCAGTCGTTTCTGCCCAAAGAGCATGACACCCTAATCAAACTGAACCTGTCATGGACCAAGTATTTCCCGGCCTGCAGCACCCAGCCCTGGCAGCTGGAGGGGGCAGTGAGAACCCTGGTGGAAGACGGCTACCCCAAAGAGAGACTGCTGCCGGTAGAGAATAAGACAGTCGTCACCAACCCCCGGGAAGGGGCCAAGAACAATAAGTGGCTGCCGGTGCTGGATAGGTACGGCCTCAGCTTCACCCCACTGCCCGAGGTGGAGTGGACGGTCTATGCCTTCAAGAGCCCGCTTTTGAAGCTCAATGAGATCTTCCCCGAGGGGATCCAGATTCCCAAGATGTTTATTGGCAAGAATGTTTTGCACCTGCCTACGGTGAAGACCCACGGCCACTCCACCACCACGGGCAGCATCAAGAATGCCTTCGGGGGCCTGTTAAAAGAGGTGCGGCACTACGCCCACGAGTTCATCCACGAGGTGCTGGTAGACCTGCTCTACATGCAGCGCGAGCTGCACCCGGGGATTTTCGCGGTCATGGACGGTACAGTGTGCGGCAATGGCGCCGGCCCGCGCACCATGCTCCCGGTCATCAAGGACTACATCCTGGCCTCAGGAGACTGCGTGGCGCTCGATGCAGCGGCGGCGCACATGATGGGGTTTGACCCGATGAGCATTCCTTACCTGCGTATGGCCCATGAGCGGGGCCTGGGCGTGGCCGAGTTTAACCAGATTGAGATCCTTGGCGAGGACGTGCGCAACGTAAACTTCCGGTTCGAGACCAAGCGCAGCCTGGTGATTTTGGGTGACCAGCTGATCCGCAAAGGGCCCTTGCGGCCGCTGAAAAAGGTGCTCTTGCACTCGCCACTGGTGGTGTGGGCACCTGCTGCCTCCACGCTGTACCACGACTACTACTGGTATCCCACCGTGGGCCAGAGACTGATCCAGGAGTTCTTGACCACTAAGCGGGGCGCACTGTGGCAGAAATATTAGTGCCTGGCTCCCCCAACGCTCTCCAATAAGTGTGGAACGACGGCTGATCTGGCTGCTGCTGGTAGCTATTGCGCTGCGCCTGGTGCTGTGGGCCAGCAGCACCGAACTCTATCCTGACGAAGCCTACTACTGGGATGGTACCAGGCACCTGGCACTCAGCTACAGCGACCATCCCCCGCTCCTGGTGTACCTGGCTTATGTCACCACCGCCCTGTTCGGACAAAGCGAGCTGGCGGTGCGCCTGGGGCCT
>JACQHA010000095.1 GCA_016199255.1 Deinococcus sp. | reverse complement strand
GCAGGAAGTAGCGCAGGGCACGTAGCACAATCTGGAAGGTCTTCCAGGACAAGCGCATGGTGCCCAGGGGGCCAGGGGCAGGCTGGCGGGTGAAGTGGCGCAGGGCCTGGACTAGACGCTGCGAGTATGCCTGATACGAGTAGAGCCGGCGAATTAGCCAGTTATAGCCGCGCAGCAGGTCATCGCGGGACATGCCGGCGGGCTGGAAGTTCAGGTCTGCGGCGCCGTGGCCTAGGGCTGTGGTGTCGGAGCCCTCAGCCATCTCCAATAGCCGGCCCTCGGCCTGTAGCCGGGCGTGCAGCGGCGTGCGCTCAATGGCGTGCAGCACCCCAGCAGTGGTGAAGGCAATGCCCGCCTCGGCCAGGAAATCATGCTGCTCCTGGAAAATAGCCGTGTCGTCGTGGTCGAAGCCCACAATCATCCCGGCGATGATTATCAGGTTGTACGACTGGATCTTGCGGACGCTTTCCAGCAGCGATCGAGCGGTGTTCTGGATCTTCTCCGCTTCCAGCAAGCTGGCCTGGCGCGGCGACTCGATGCCAATAAAGACGCTCTCGAAGTTGCTCTCACGCAGCAGGCGCAGTAGCTTCTCATCCCGGGCCACGTTCACGGTCATCTCCGCCGAGAAGCGCATGGGGAAGCGGTGCCTCTGGCCGAACTCCCGCAGCTTGCCCAAGAGTGCCTTGGCGTAAGGGATGTTGCCTATGAGGTTGGCGTCGGAGAAGGCCACATAGTCCACCCCCAGCTGGTGAATGGCTGCAATCTCCTGGAGCACCTGCTCAGCTGGCTTGGTGCGGGGAATGCGGCCGTCGGTGATAATAATGTCGCAGAACTCGCACTTGAAAGGGCAGCCCCGGGTGGTCTGGACAAAGAAGTACAGGTACTTGTCGGCCTTGAGCAGGTCGAAGCGGGGGACAGGCGAGTGCCGCATGTCGACCTTTTCGTGCTGTTCGTAGAGCGCTTGGTGCTGCCCTGCTTGGTAGTCGCGGCAGAACTGGGGCCAGGTGTGCTCCGCCTCGCCCACAAACAGCACGTCGAAGTGGGGGCGGCACTTGTCTGGCACCAGCGACACATAGGGGCCGCCCAGCACTACCGTCTTGCCCCGGGCCCGGAAGGCCTGAGCAATCTCCACGGCGCGGTCGAACTGGACATTGAAGGCGCTGAGGCCGATCACGTCCGCGTCCACCTCGAAGTCAATGGGCTCGATGTTCTCATCGATAATGCCCACCTCAATGCCCGGGGGTGTGAGGGCAGCGACGGTGGCCAAGCCCAATGGCGCCTGGGCCGACTTGACGCCGGTAATGGCATCAATGCCCTCGAAGCCCCAGATGGTGTCTGGGAACACCGGATTGATGAGACAGATTTTCACAAGTGCTCCTTACTGTGGCGCTAGCGGCTCAATGTCCGGTGGCCCAGGCTGCGCTCAACGCCAACCTGCACCACTTGGTGGATTTGGGCACTGGACAGGTCCACGCGCAGCAGCGTATCTGTCCCCTGGGCCTGGTGTGCCAGGCGCTGGGACACAGGGCCCTCCACCAGAACTAGGCAGCGACTCTGGCACGTCTCCGGCGTGTGGTGCAGGTCGTGCAAGAGCTGCAGAGTGGCGGCCTCGTTGCCAGTATTGACCAGGATCAGCAAGTCAGGCCGCTGGCTCTGGTAGGCCAGGCAAGCGGCTGCGAGGTTGGCCACGCCCCGAGACCGGTAGCCGCTGGCACTTAACAAGTCTACCAGCCAGCTCCGGATCCCCTCATAGTCGTGGATGACTAAAAGCCGCTCGCTGGCCATATTCCCGGGAGGTACTACCGGCCGCCGCCCCTCCGGCCGCCACCGCCGCCACCCCGCCGCACCACGGGCCTAGCCTCATCTACCTTGATGGCGCGTCCCCCCAGGGTATAGCCGTTGAACTTCTGAATGGCTGCCTGGCCCTCTGCAGTGCTGGCCATCTCCACAAAGCCAAAGCCCTTGGACTGGTTGGTGTAGCGATCGACGATAATCGTGGCCGACTGCACCGTGCCAGCTTGGCTAAAGAGCGTTTTCAGTTCCTCGGCGGTAGTGCCAAAAGGGAGGCCACCCACGTACAGCTTCATGCTCATCTGGAGAATCTCCTCTGGTCCCGTCTTAGGCGCGGGATAGGCGCTCTTCCGCGACATTCACGCGCTTCGGAGCGGCGGAAGCGTACCCGCGAAGGCGGCGCAGGTGGGAAAGCCCCAGGTGAGATGGTGCATCTGCGCAACCCCATTATGGCACAGATGGAGTGAGTGTGCAGGTACCCTCTGTGGTTTACACTGGGTCGAGGTGTATGAAAGCCGCTGTGTGTTATCAGCCTGGCCAGCCCCTGCGCCTTGAGGAGCTGGAGCTAGAGCCGCCCCAGCAGCGCGAGGTACAAGTGCGGCTGGGCGCTGCCGGGGTGTGCCACAGCGACCTGCATGTGCTGGACGGCACGCTGCCGGCGCCGCTGCCGGCAGTGTTGGGCCACGAGGGGGCAGGCATCGTGACAGCAGTGGGTGAAGGGGTACACACCGTGCATCCTGGGGACCACGTGGTGCTCTTATGGCGCTCGAGCTGTGGCCAGTGTGCTTACTGTGCTGGCGGCCAGCCCGCACTGTGCCCCCAGGCGGCGCAGATCCGCCAGACTGGCCGGCTGCTAGACGGCACCAGCCGGTTCCGGCGCGGTACTGAGGAAATCAGGCATTTCCTGGGAGTGTCGGCGTTTGCCACCGAAGTTGTCTTGCCGGAAACGGGCGTGGTGCCGGTTCCTGCTGACCTGCCCTGGCCGGTGGCGGCGCTCTTGGGCTGCGCGGTGATCACCGGGGTAGGGGCGGTGCTGCACGCTGGCCGGGTGCGGCCTGGGGACCGGGTAGCCATTATTGGTGCCGGCGGCGTGGGGTTAAGCGCCATACAAGGTTCTGTCCTGGCCGGGGCAGCGCAGGTCGTGGCGGTGGACTTGCAGCCGCACCGCTTAGCGGCAGCCCGGCGGCTGGGGGCTACCCAGGTGGTAAATGCTAGTAGTGGTGATGTGGTGGCAGCCGTGCGGGAGCTGACCAATGGCGGTGCTGATTGCGCTATTGAGGCGGTAGGGCGGCCAGAGACCATGCGCCAGGCGTTTGACATGACGCGGCCTGGGGGCACCGTGGTGATAGTGGGCATGGCAGCGCCTCAAACCACCTTTCCTGTCCCCGCGCTGGAGCTGGTGCGCCAGGATAAGACCATCCGCGGCTCCATTTACGGCTCGGCGCGGCCCCGCAGCGATATCCCCCGGCTCATAGCGCTGTACCGGGCCGGGCGCTTGGACCTAGCAGCGCTTTTAGGCCAGACCTATAAACTAGAGGAGATCAATGAGGCGTTCAGCGCCCTGGCTGCTGGCCAGGGGCTGCGCAGTGTGGTGCTGTTTGCTTAGTATGAAAGGACCGCCGGTATGAAGCTGCCCTCAAAGAAGAGCTTGGAGAAAATGCGCCGCTATGTAGAGCACTACTGGGCGAAGACTGGCACCTCGCCCCATCCCGATCCGGAGGTGACCGAGGCAGTGGTCAACGGCCTGGCTGCCAACTTGGACGAGGTGGGCCGGCCACTGTGTCCTTGCAACTTCTATCCCGATAAGCGCGCCGAGGTGGCCGGCAGCCGGCGCTGGGTCTGTGCCTGTGACGAGATGAAGCGCTGGAAGTACTGCCACTGCCTGCT
>JACQHA010000091.1 GCA_016199255.1 Deinococcus sp. | reverse complement strand
CCCCCTGTCCCTACCTGCCCATCCGAGTGGGGAACGTGCGGGAACGGAGCTTCGCCGACCTCTGGCGCAGCTCGGAGGTGTTCGAGGATCTTCGCCACCCGAAGCTCAAAGGCAGGTGCGGCGCCTGCGAGTTCGCAGCCCTCTGTGGCGGCTGCCGGGCGAGGGCCTACGCCGCAGGAGGCGACTACCTGGGGGAGGACCCGGGGTGCGGGTACCAGCCAGAGCCCGGGGCGACCGTCCGGCTGGAGGGAGGCGACCTGAGCTGGACCGAGGAGGCGGTGGCCCGCCTGGAGCGGGTGCCGCCCTTCCTCCGCGCCATGGTGAGGGCGGGCGTCGAACGCTACGCCAGGGCGAGCGGCCGCCGGGAGATCACCCCGGAGCTGATGCAGGAGCTACGACAGCGAATGGGTGCGGCCCCCTGGCCTTGAATTGACCGGGGCGATTAGCCACTCCCCGTGGAGAGCTGGTGGGTTGACCCGGACGCGGTGGCGAAGGCTTGCGAGCTCTGCCCGGATGTGGTGCTCATGGACATCCGGATGCCTGGGCTGGACGGGGTCAAGGCCACGCAGCTCATCGTCCGCACGGTGCCCAGTGCCTGGGTGCTCATCCTCACCATGTACCGCCAGGATGACTATGTGGTGGAGGCCATTGCGGCCGCTGATGCTGATATGGATAGGAGGGTTCGAGGTAAGTCCACTCTCCCTGTTCATAAAGCAAGTTTGTGGTATAGGACGCTTCGTCTGGAGTACTTTTAAAGATTTCAGAGCCAGGAAAAGGATACTCAAGCACAATGGCTGCCCCACGCGGAAGCACTTTCACTATTCTCCACCCTTTTGTTGGATGGTCTACGCGCAGGATTTCATATGGCCCAAGAATCGGATCTTCCGCATCTTCCCTGAGGCACGGCAATCCTTCCTCAGCGCAGACCTCTTCGAAGAGTTCAAATACAGTGAGGTTCTGGCGGACGAAGTGGAAGAACTGCTGTTGCCACTGTATCCGGTGTTGCTCTGCTTGCTCCCGTTCTTCTAGTTTATCTTTGATCCTGCCCACGCTTCACCCCACAGCCCCGCGAATGTCGTTATTCTTACTGCCAAGAAACTCTTTGGTCTCATCAGCCGAGGTCTGCCGCCAGCGGATGGCCAACCCGGCAGAGATTCTCCCAGGGGGCGGCAGCTCATCCCTGAGCTGGTACTTTGGTGTCTCAAAGAGCGCTTTCAAGGGGCAAAGCCGTTCTTTGAGCCACCCCCGCCGTGCCCCGCTCCACCATTGCAGCACACGAACGTTCGTCAGAAGCGCGACGATTGACAGGCCCCTCACTCCAAGCTACAATGGCCTCAAGCTCGAATACCTTCTTCTGGAAGGGTCTCCCGAGCAGGGATAGAGCCACCCCACCCTTGTGGTGGAATTTCTTAGGTTCTAGCCTAGGGGGAATCTCCTAGGCTCAGTAGTTCCAAGTTTACCGCCTCCGATCCACAGGCGTGACTCCAAGTGCCGGTCGGCAGGTGGCATACGCCACATCGCAGGCGCCCAAGGTGGCTTCGGCGAGATGCAGCAGCCACTGCAGCAGGGTTTTGAACCGCAGGCGCTGCAGCTGGATCTGGCGGCTGCCGCGCCGGGGGGTGGCGAAGACCGTAAAGTGGAACCAGACCCACACGTTCCGTAAGAGCAAGGCCACACCCACAAACAACAGCCGCCAGAGCGGGCTGCGGGTCGTGGTGCGGATGCGCGCTTGATGCAGCTGGCGGTAGCTCGTTTCGATCCCAAAGCGGGTCCGATACAGCTGGCGCACCTGCTCGTAGGAGCGCGGCTGCAGCCCCCAGTAGGCGTAGACCAGGGTCTGCCGCCCACGCCGCCGCCCCTGCCCCCGAGCGTTGCAACACTTGACACAGATCGCGACCGTCGCCGTGCGCCGCTGCGGATCGGTCAGGGTGTAGCGGAACCACCCACTGCACTTCATCGCCCGGAAGACGTTGGTCCCGCTGGGGCCCCGCGGATCGTCGAGTGCGCGCCCCCGGCCGACCATCGGCAGCAGGAACGGGCAGCGAGCCGCCTGCAGGGAGCGGATGACCTCCACGCTGCAAAAGCCCCGGTCCAGGAGCAGGTAGCGGGGCCAGATCCCCGCCCGCGCCGCGTACCCCAGCAGGCGCTGGACCACGGCGGCCAGCGGCTCCGCGCGCGTGACGGGTGTCACCGCCACCGTGAACCGGCGCCCCTGGCGCACGATGGAGACGGTGGCATAGGCATGGAAGTGGCTGGTGCCGTGCTTGGCCTGGCTGCGGTAGATCTCCTGGGCCGTCTGCTGCGGCTGACCATGGTAGGGGATCAGCGTGAGGTCGACGGCCAACGGCTGGCGGCGGCGGCGCAGGGCCTTGGGCAGGTCCGCGCCGAAGGCACCATTGAGTCGCCGTTCTCACTCGGCGAGGGCGGGCAACCCTGCCTGCAGGGCCTGGCGGACCGCCTCGGCGGAGGGCGCCCGCCAGAGGCGCTGGCACGTGTCGAAGAGCGAACTCACCCGGGCCGCCGCGGCAAACAAGATGGTGAGCACCACCCCAGCCCGGCACTTGGGGCCGTGGTCGGGCAGCTGCAGGTGGGTGTGCAACAACTGGGCCGCGTGCTGGTGCACCGCGGCCGGAGTCACGGTATACTGTTCCTGACGCATGGCTCCCTCCCGTAACGACTCGGTGACATGCAGTCATTATGCGGGGGGAGCCGGCGTTCATCTACTCCTTGCCTCCAGGCTTGCAGAATGCACTTGGAACTACTGAGGCTAGAATCTTTTTTAGGCTCTTCTCCAAAACGGGTAGTCCCCCTGCTGGGTGCAGTTAGAGATGAGGTGGGCTAAGATGGCGACGGTGATCTCTTATGCGGACGGTCCCAAAACGCCCCTGCCCCAATCCTGGCTGTCCCGACTCCGGCTCTTCCCTCCCCGTCATCAAAGCCGGCAAGGACAAGCGCGGTCGTCAGCGCTTTCTGTGCAAGACCTGCCACAACGGCTTCTCAGCTACCACCGGAACCCTCCTCTACCGCCTGCGCCAGCCCAAGAAAGGCTTTCTCGAAGCCTGAGCCATGTTGGTCGAGCGCAACAGTCTGGCTGCGGTGGCCCGGATCAAAGGCGTCCAGGCGGATACCGTAGCCCGCTGGGTGCGCAAAGCGGGCGAGCACGCTCAGGAGGTGGAGGCATACCTCCTCCGGAACTTCCAGGTCTCCCAGGTGCAGCTGGACGAGTTGTGGACCTACGTGGGGCACAAGGGGAAAAGGGGGGACCTCCCGAGGGCAAAGAGCTAGGAGAGTGCTGGAAAGCCACTGCCTTCGATCCCAAGAGTAAGTTGAGAGT
>JACQHA010000102.1 GCA_016199255.1 Deinococcus sp. | reverse complement strand
GCAACCCCGCCGCCACCAGGAACACCCCCCGGCTGTCCTGGGGCAAGCGCTGCCCGTTAGGCAGCGGTGCCGGAGCGGGCGGCGTGCCCACCGCTCCGGCAGGGGTAGTGGCAGGAGTTTCCAGCCGGAAGTCCACGATGCGCGGCGGCTCTCCCTGAGCCACCGCTGGAACTAGTGCCAGCAGTGCCAAAACAACAGCTAGCCACCGGTGCTTGCCCATTTCTTTCCTCCTTTGAGCGCGCGCCTGTGATTGGAAGACTTTACACCTCGTCCCCAGGCGACGAATCTGGAACTGCGTTACAATTGCGTTACAGTATAGCGCCTGAACACTACATTCGGCAATGGGCCTTAGGGCTGGCGGCGGGGCTGGGTCATGGGCACCGTGCGCCGCCCAGCGCTGGCCACCGCGGCGGCCTGGGGGTTGCGGTACGCCGATGAGCGCCGCTCCAGGTGATTGAGCCCCTGCTCCAGAATCGAGGTCATGATCAGGTACAAAGTAGCGGCAATCAGCCAGCCCCAGAATACCCGGAAGGTCTGGGTGTTGAGGATCTGGGTGTTCTTGGCCAATTCAAACACCGAGATCACCGATGCCAGGGAGCTGTCCTTGAGCAGGGCAATGAGGTTGTTTCCCAGTGGTGGCACCATGACCGGCACCGCCTGGGGGAGGATCACATAGCGCATGGCCTGCAGCGGCGACATGCCCAGGGAGCGGGCGGCCTCCACCTGCCCCCGGGCGACGGACAAGATGCCCGCCCTGATCACCTCGGCGTTATAGGCGCCCACGTTGAAGCTCAGGGCGATCACCGCCGCGTTAAACGGCTCGATCTTGAATACTCCCCGCCAGAAGGGGCTCAGATCGCTCAGCCGCAGCCCGAAGCTCAGGGGCAGCCCGGGCCAGCCAAAGGCCACCAGGAAGATCTGCACCAAGAGCGGCGTGCCCCTCATGAACCAGATGTAGAACGTGGCCAGCCACCGGGGCAGCGGCAACCGGGAGATTTTGGCCAGCGCCGCCACCAGCCCCATGAATAGCCCCAGGAAGCCGGAGACGCCAGTGAGGTAGAAGGTTATCCAGCTGCCCCGCCAGAAGGCCTGGGCAGTGGAAGGATCACTTAAGAAGTTCCAGAACTCCACAAGAAGCATGCACCCCCCTGGAGCCCAGGGGGGTGCTCAAGGGCTACTGGCTAGCCCGCAGCTCTCGTACTTGGTCGGTAATGTCGGCGCCTAAGGTTGCCACGCTAATCTCGCTATAGCGCCCGTCGGCAATCAGCACCTCCAGCGCCAGGTCCACCGCTGACGCCAGGTCCAGGTCTGGCTTGGCGGTCAGGATAAACAGCGCCTCGCCGCCCAGCACTGAGGCAATCTGCAGCGTGGGGTTGGCGGCCACGGCGTTGCTGGCCACGGAGCCATTGGTAATCCAGGCATCGGTCTGGCCCGCTATGAGGGCTGCAGTGGCCTCGGGGTCGGTAGCGAAGGCCAGGAAGTCAGTGACCCCCGCCGGCTCCAGGAGGTTGGTAATGAATGTGGTGCCTTGCTGTACGCCAAAGGTACCGCCCCGGTCCACCACGTCCTGAATGCTCTCAATGCCGGCGAGATCGGCGTCGTCAGAGCGCGTCACAATCACCACTGGGTCTACCGCGTAGGACTTGGTGTAGGTGGCCACCTGAGCCCGCTCGTCCGTATAGCCAAAGGCAGCAATAGCCACGTCAATCTCCCCCTGGGCTAGGCCGTTCAAGAGGCCCTCTGGGAACGACAGGGTAACTACCTCTGAATCCAGCCCCAGCACGTTGGCGATGGCCTGGCCGATTTCCACGTCGAAGCCCACAATCCGCCCGTCTGGGAGCAGGTTGTTAAACGGCGGGAAGGCCCCTTCAGTGCCGATGAGCAAGGTGCCGCTCTCCCGCACCTGGGCCAGCGGCCGGGCTGGGGCGAAGCTGAGGCTCAAGGTTAGGACAAGCGCTAGGGCGAAGTACAGTAACCGCATGTCTCCCTCCTTTATCTGTCTGTGGAATTGTATCAGGGGACGGCGGGGCGCGCTAGGTCAGTTGCTGGCTGAGCTCCTCCACCAGCGCCTGAGCTGCAGAGGTGCTGCGGGTCACGACTAGTACCGCATCGTCGCCGGCTACGCACCCCACAATGTCTTCGCGCTCTAAGCGGTCAATCACAGAACCCACGCCGCCAGCGTGGCCAGGAGCAGTTTTGATCACCACCACGTTGCCGCCGTTGTCCACCCCTTTGACGAAGTTCTTGAATATTTTCGCCAGCTCCTGCTCCAGGTCCTCTTCTAGCTCCACCGGCGACACTGCATAGCGGTGCCGGCCATTGCCAGTGGGGATGCGCACCAGCCGCAATTCATTAATGTCCCGGGAGATAGTGGCCTGGGTGACCCGCACCCCCTCGGTGCCCAGCCGCTCCACCAGCTCAAGCTGGGTGGAGATAGGCTCACTGGACACAATTTCCCGGATCCGTCGCTGGCGAAGCTGTTTATTCATCACTGGTACTACATTATACAGTGCCAGAATGAAATTGCAACAGGACAGGCGGTCAACGGATGCCGCTGCGCGGCGCAGCCGCATCTGTTGGCCGCCGGCTCTTTAATAGCTTCGCCACCTCGTCCAGGATATGCCGCGCCACCTGGCGCTTGGACATGAGGGAGAGTTGCTCTGGCTGGCCTTCGGGGCGGATCAGTGTCACCACATTGGTCTCCACTCCGAAGCCGGCGCCCGGGGTGCGCAAGTCGTTGAGCACAATGAGATCCAGATGCTTGCGCCGCAGCTTTTCCTGGGCAGCTGCCAGGCCATTGCCGGTTTCCATGGCAAAGCCCACGAGCACCTTCTGGCCCTTGCGCTTCCCCAGGCTGGCCAGGATGTCGGGGTTGGGCAGGAGCGTCACCGTCTCGCTCTCGCCGGTCTTCTTGTGCTTGTGGGTTTCGGTCTGGGCGAAACGGTAATCGGATACGGCGGCGGCCATTACGACGGCGTCACAGGAGTCAAAGGCTGTCTCTACTGCCTGCTGCATCTCTAAGGCGCTGGTGACCTGGACTACTTTGGCGGCAGTGGGCGGCGCCAGGGCAATGGGGCCGCATACCAGCGTTACCTGGGCGCCGCGCGCCAGGGCTTCCTCAGCCACTGCCAGCCCCATCCGGCCGCTGGAGGGGTTGGAGACGAACCGCACTGGGTCCCAGAACTCGTGGGTAGGGCCGGCAGTTGCCAGCAGGTGGTGGCCAGCTAGATCGTGAGTAGCTGAGAGCACCTGTTCCACCGCTGCCAGGATCTGCTCCTCGTCGGCTAGCCGCCCCATACCTTTAGACATGTCTGCCAGCGATCCTTCCACCGGGCCAACTAGGTGATGGCCCCGGGAGAGGAGCGTGGCCACGTGGTGCTGGGTGGCTGGGTGATCCCACATGACGGTGTTCATGGCCGGTGCCCACAGCACCGGCGCCGTAGTGGCCAGCAGCAAGGTACTAAGCAGATCGTCGGCCAGGCCCAGGGCGGCCTTGGCCAGCGCGTTGGCAGTAGCCGGCGCCACCAAGATCAGGTCCGCCGTCTGGGCCAGCACAATGTGGCTCTCCTGGCCGCTGGCCTCGGCCCACAGGTTGGTGAAGATGGGCTCTCCAGACGTTATGGAAAGCGAGAGGGGTGTGATGAACTCCAGGGCGTGCTGGGTGGCCACCACCCGCAAGCGGTGCCCGCGCTCCCTGAGGCGGCGGATCAAGTTGGGGGCTTTGTAGGCGGCGATGGAACCCGTGACCCCCAGGACGATGGTGGCCATGTTATTCTCCTAAAATGCGGCGCTTCATCTCTGGCCCTACCCGGCTCATCTGGCAGCGCTCCGCCCGGACGATGGCCACCAGATCCTGCGCCGCCCGCTGGGCGTCGTCGTTGAGGATGCAATACTGGTAGAGGTGCAGCTCCTGCATCTCCTCCCGGGCCCTGGCCAGCCGCGCTCTGATGGTCTCCTCGGTCTCGGTGCGGCGCGTCCTGAGGCGCTTCTCCAGCGCCTCCAGGGAAGGAGGGATGACGAAGATCAGCACTGCCTGGGGGTAGAGTCTGGCCACCGCCTTGGCGCCCCGGGTCTCGGGCTCCAGGATCACATCGCGGCCCCGGGCCAATTTCTCGTCCACTGGCCGCCGGGGGATGCCGTAGTAGTTGCCCACGTACTCCACCCATTCAATGAGTTCGCCGGCTCTGGCCATGGCCTCCACCTGCTCCCGGCTGCGGAAAAAGTAGTCCGCCCCCTCGCGCTCCCCGGGGCGGGGCGCTCGGGAGGTGACAGAGACAGAATGGTAAACGTCAGGGACCTGCTCCCGCAGCCGGGAGCGGATGGTTCCTTTGCCTACGCCGGACGCTCCCGACAGTACGAAGAGAATCCCCGGACGCATAGAACCGGGCCACCAGGCCGGGTCGTTATATTAACATACGGCGCGGCTCTTTCTGCGGTGAATAGTGGGGCAGAGCCCTGGCCGTATAATGGCCCATAAGGGACCGGTGAAGGGCAGATGGCACTAAAATGAACTGCTGCGCCGCTGATGGGGTTCGTAAAAGCGGCCTAAGCCTCACCTGAGCCTCTAGTATTTATGCGCCACAGCCTGGCTGAGGAGGAAAATGTGAACAGGCAGAGCACAGTGCTCTGGGCAGTTGCCGGAATAGCAGTGGTGTTCCTGGTGCTGCTGCTCCTGGTAGCCCCTAGTCCCAAGGCGGACATTGCGGAGCTGAAGGCTGAGCTGCAGCAATTGCAGGCTAGCAACCTGGCAGCGCTCTCTAGCCGGCTGGATACCCTCCAGGCCGCCTTGCAGGCCATGCAGCAGCAAGCCTCGGGCAATGGCCAGGAGATCCAGAGCCTGCAGCAGGGACTCGTGGAGCTAGAGAACCAGATCACCCAGTTGCGGGCCGTCGTGCGCCGCGAAGTGCAGGGGCTGGGGGAGCAGCTCCAGTCCCAGGGAGAAAACCTGAGCCAGCGGCTGGAAGGGTTGAGCGCTGACCTGGAGGCCATGGTGCAGCAAGGGGAGATCCCCGCCTACACCACGACCCAGTTGTCTGATCAGGTGACTGAAGTGGTATTCCGCCACGGCCTGCGTCTCCTGGTGGCTGAGAACCACCTGAACCCAATTGTCACCGCCGACGCCTGGGTGGGCACGGGCTCTATTGACGAGACACCTGAGGATAATGGCATCTCCCACTTCTTCGAGCACCTACTGTTTAAGGGCACCTGGCAGCGCGGGGTAGGGGAGATTGACGCTAGAGTGGGTGCCATTGGCGGCCGCAGCAATGCCCAGACGGCGCAGGATTTCACCCACTACTACATCACCGCCGCCAGCCGGTTCACCGCTGAGCTGGTGGATATGCTCTCGGACATGCTCCAGAACCCCTCGTTTGACCCGGCAGAGGTAGAGCGGGAGCGCGGAGTGATCCTGGATGAGCTGTCCCGGGGACTGGATAACCCCCAGACCAGGCTGAGCTGGGAGTTTGTCCCCCGTTTCTACACCACCCACCCCTACCACCTGCTGCCCATTGGCACCGTGGAGGCAGTGCGGGCTATGGACCGGGACGACTTCTTCCGCTGGCACCGCACCTACTACCGGCCGAATAACACCACCTTTGTCGTGTCGGGGGATGTGACTGTGGACCAGGCCATTGCCCTGGTGGGCAAGGCCTTCCGGGACTGGGAGCCGGCGCCTGTCCCCCGGAAAGCCATTACCCCCGAGCCCACCCGTGCCCAGTCGGTGTATTTCACGCTGCATGACGAAGTAGAGCTGGCCACCATCATGCTAGGCTTCCCAGCGCCAGCGCTGAGCCAGCACCCCGAGGACGCTAGAGCGCTAGATGTGCTGTCGTTCATCCTCTCTTCAGGCCGCACCTCGCGGCTGGTAAAGCGGTTGCGCGAGGAGCTGAACCTGGTCAGTGACGTCGACGCTGGCTTCGGCGACCAGCGGGACGGCGGCCTGTTCACTGTCAGCGCCGACCTGGAGCCGGCCAATATTACTCAGGTGCACCAGCTCATTTTGGAGGAGCTGAACCGCCTGCACAATGAGCCGGTGACCGAGGCGGAGCTGGACCGGGCCAAGCGGCTGGTGGCCAACCAGGCGATTTTCTCCGACGAGACCACTGACGCTGTGGCGCGCAACCTGGGGCTGCGCTCCATTGTGGCCACGCCGGAGTACGCCTTGAGCTATGTAGACGAGATCCAGCGCCTGACTCCTGCTGACCTGCAGCGGGTGGCGGCGCGCTACTTCACCACCGATGGCTACCTAGCTGGCCTCTTGCTGCCAGTGAACGCGCCCGATGTGGCACTAGAGGGCCTGGTCAACCTGGATACCCAGCAGGCTACCGTCCCCCAGCAGCAGACCCCACCGGAGCAAGGGCAGGTCCCGCCCCAGCAGCAGACGCCTCCGCCTCAGCAACAGACACCCCCTCCGGAGCAGCAGACCCCGCCGCAGCCCACCGTCGCCTGGGAGCAGCTGGGCCAGGGTGTGCTGCGCACTGTGCTGGAGAACGGCCTGGTGCTGG
>JACQHA010000094.1 GCA_016199255.1 Deinococcus sp. | reverse complement strand
GGCCAGAAACCCCACGCTGATCGGCGTGCCGCCTGGGGTGTACCACGGCTGGATGGCACTGGAGGATGACACCCAGCTGATTAGCACTGCCAGCGAGGTGTACAACCGGGAACGGCCTGACGAGGTGCGCATCCCGCCTGACTCGTTTGGCGACGTGTGGACCGTGCAGGGCCGCTAGTTGGAAACCGGCTGGAGGAGCGCAGATGATACTGGTCACTGGTGGAGCGGGCTACATTGGGGTGGTCCTGGTGCAGCAGCTCTTAGAGCGTGGCGCGGCAGTGCGGGTTTTGGACAAGCTGTACTTCGGCGAGGAGCCTTTGCGCCAGGTGCGCAAGCGCATTGACCTGGTGCAGGGCGACATCCGGGAGTTTGACCCCCAGGTGCTCGATGGGGTGGAGGCGGTGGTGCATCTCGCCGGCCTGTCCAATGACCCCACCGCCGAATACAATCCCAAGGCCAACGATGAGATGAACCACCTGGGCACGGCGAATTTGGCCAGGGCCTGCAAAGAGCGCGGCATTAGGCGGTTCACCTATGCCAGCAGTGCCAGCATCTATGACCGGGGGCTATATGCCGAGGACCTGTTGCAGGACGAGGACTCACCAGTAGAGCCCCGGGCGGCCTATGCAGTGTCCAAGTACCTGGGAGAGCGCTCGCTCCTAGCGCTAGTAGACGAGCATTTCTGTCCGGTGATCTTGCGCCAGGGCACGGTGTATGGCTTCAGCCCGCGCATGCGCTACGACCTGGTAGTGAACACCTTTTTAAAAGATGCCCTTACCAAGGGGGAGTTAACAGTATTCTGCGGGGGGGAGATGTGGCGGCCCCTGGTGGACATTACTGATGTGGCCAGGGCGCATATTGCCTGTCTCGAGGCGCCAGAAGAGAAAGTGCGGGGGCAGATCTTCAACTTGTCCTACCGCAACTACCGCATCCTGGAGCTGGCGCACTACGTGGAGTATGCGCTGCGTGACCGGGTCCAGGTGACGATCAACGTGGATTATGCAGAACGCCAGGCGCGCAGCTATCGCATTAGCAGCTACGAGATCGAGCGGGTGCTGGGCTTTAAGCACCAGGTGTCGGTGGCGGACTCGGCGGCAGACATGCTGCAAAGAATCGAGGAGTATAAGCTTACCGACTTTGGCAATCCCAGGTATTACAACATCCAGTGGATGACGCTCTTGGACGAGATGGAGAAGAACCTGAAGAGAATAGGGAGGGTGTTCTAAACTGCTGCTAGATAGGGGAATGGCATGAAGCCCAAGGCAGTCACTACGCCCAAGATTGTGGAGAAGCCCTGGGGCCGGGAGATCTGGTACGCCCATAACCAGCACTACGCTGGCAAGGTGGTGGAGCTGCGGGCCGGCCACCGGGCCTCCTTGCACCTGCACCGGCTGAAGCACGAGACCCTCTACCTCTTGGCTGGCCGGGTGAACGTCACCTGTGGTGATGAGCAGTTTCTGCTGGCACCCGGCCAGGCGGTCACAGTACCTCCCCAGACGGTACACCGGCTCCAGGCCCTAGAGGACTCAGTGGTGCTGGAGGCCTCCAGTCCCGAGCTGGACGATGTGGTGCGTCTCCAGGACGACTATGCGCGCGCCGAGACCAAGCTGGGAAAGTGAAAGATGACCATCAGCCCAGATCGGCGGTGGGTGGTGATCGTCCCTCCAGAGGGAGGGGGGTAGGCTGGTGAGTCCTCTACCATATAACGTTGCTATTGTGGGTGGGGGGATTGTCGGGTTGGCCACTGGCCTGGCCTTATTGCAGCGCCAGCCTGCCCTCCGGCTGGTGATTCTGGAGAAGGAAGCTCAGGTTGGCACCCATCAGACCGGGCATAACAGCGGGGTCATCCACTCGGGAGTCTATTACCGGCCTGGCTCGCTTAAAGCCAGGCTATGCGTGGAGGGGGTGCGGCGCCTCATGGCCTATTGTGCGGCGCAGGGGGTCCCGTATCAGCGCTGCGGCAAGGTCATCGTCGGCACCACTGAGCAGGAGCTGGGGGTCTTGGAGCAGCTTTATCAGCGGGGCATGGCCAACGGCGTCCCGGGCCTAAGAAAAATCGGGCCAGCGGAGCTGAAGGAGCTGGAGCCCCACGCTGCCGGCCAAGCGGCACTTTACTCGCCGGGTACCAGCATTGTCGATTTTCGCCAAGTGGCGCAGGCCATGGCGGCTGACCTGAGCCAGCGCGGTGCTGAGGTGATCACCGGTGCCGAGGTGCGGGCCAGTGGCCGGGATGGGGGAGCCCTGCGGCTGGAAACCAAAGACCGGGAGGTGGCCGCCAGCTTCCTGATCAACTGTGCGGGCCTGTACGCTGATGTGGTAGCCCGGCGCCTGGGGCTGCGCCCTAAGATCCAGATTATTCCTTTTCGCGGCGAGTATTACTTGCTCCGGCCAGAGCGGCGGGAGCTGGTGCGCAGCTTGATCTACCCGGTTCCCGACCCGCAGTTTCCCTTTTTGGGGGTACACTTTACCCGCACCATCCATGGCCAGGTAGAGGCAGGACCCAATGCGGTGCTGGCCTGGGCCCGGGAGGGCTACAGCAGGTGGCGCATCTGCCCTGATGAGCTGTGGGGAACGCTCACCTACCGGGGGTTCTTGGCGCTAGTGCCACGCTACTGGCGCACTGCTCTTTTCGAGTATTACCGCTCCTTCAGCCGGAGGGTGTTTGTGCAGACCCTGCAGCGCCTGGTGCCAGCGGTGCAGCCAGCTGATGTGGTGCCAGGCGGCGCCGGCGTCCGGGCGCAGGCGGTGGCTCCCGATGGCCGGCTGGTGGATGATTTCCACATCGAGCAGACTCCAACCGCCATCCACGTGCTCAATGCCCCCTCCCCGGCTGCCACCGCCTCTCTGGCGATTGGGGACTACATTGCTGAGTTGGCCAGCAAGACCTTTGTGCTGGGTGGGTAGTGGGATTGAGTGATCAAATGAAACTAGTGGGAGGTGAAGCTGTGATGCGATACAATACTTGGGATCGGAACTTTGGGGGAGCATGGCATACTCTGGGTAGCTCTGGACGTCAGCGGTTGGCCTGACTTGTGATTTCGCCTTGGGCAGGGGAGGTAGAGGGTATGTCCCTAACGCATCCGGTTGCAGGCCCGGGTTCCGCGGGTAGCGAGTTGAAAGTAAGGATCTTGGACCGCACGGCCCGAGTTGCAGTGATCGGGGTGGGTTATGTGGGCCTTCCCCTAGCTGTGGAGAAGGCGAAGGTTGGCTTCACAGTGGTAGGTATCGATGAGAACCCTAACCGCGTGCATTCTCTAAACGCGGGTATCAGCTACATTGGTGATGTCAAGGGTGAAGAACTGTCTTCCCTAGTTACTGGGAAGAAGCTGAGAGCTACCTCCGATTTCCAGGTACTGGGATCTACAGATGTAGCTATCATCTGTGTCCCTACGCCACTAACTATCAACCGTGACCCAGACGTTTCGTTCATCGCAAATGTCACTGACAAGATTGCCCTCTATCTGCACCCTGGGCAGCTGGTAGTTTTGGAAAGCACGACGTATCCAGGGACGACCGAGGAGGTCATCCTCCCTAGGTTAGAGGCTACCGGTCTCAAGGTGGGTCGGGAGTTTTTCCTGGCGCATTCTCCAGAGCGAGTTGATCCGGGGAATAAGCGGTATACCACCAAGAACACGTCGAAAGTTGTCGGTGGCGTCACCCCTGCTTGCCTTGACATGGCGGTGACGTTCTATCAACAGACAATCGTCGACGTCGTCCCAGTGTCTTCTGCCCGAGTGGCGGAGATGGTGAAGGTTTTCGAGAATACCTACCGGGCTGTGAACATCGCCCTGGTGAACGAAGTGGCCCTGCTCTGTGACCGCATGGGCATCAATGTATGGGAGATGCTAGATGCGGCCTTTACAAAACCCTTTGGCATTCAGCCCTTCTACCCGGGACCCGGGGTGGGTGGCCACTGTATCCCCATTGATCCGTTCTACTTGACCTGGAAGGCAAGGGAGTACGACTTCTCCACAAGGTTCATCGAGCTGGCTGGTGAGATCAACCTGCGCATGCCCTACTTTGTGGTGGAGAAAATCGCGCGAGCATTGGGTGAACATGGAAAACCAGTGCGCGGGGCCCAGATCCTGGTTTTGGGGGTGGCATATAAAAAGGACGTCGCCGACGAGCGGGAGTCACCGGCGCTGAAGGTGATGGAACTCCTTGCCAAGGAAGGCGCTGCTGTTCGCTATTACGACCCCCTGGTTCCCCAAGTCAAACCTCACGGGTTCGTGAAAGCGCCACTTAGCTCTGTGCCGCTCACTGGCGATCTCCTGGCCGCCTCAGACGCTGTAGTCATCGCCACCGACCACAGCTGTTTCGACTACCGGGAGATTGTCCGTTGCGCTCGTCTTGTGGTGGATACCCGCAATGCGACTAAGTTTGTCGCGGAAGGCCGGGAGAAGATTGCGCTCCTATGAAAGTTGCGGTCATTGGCGCAGGGAACTGGGGGAAGAACCTAGTCCGTAACTTCCATGGGCTGGGAGCTCTAGTCGCAGTGGCCGAGGTCAGCCCCGACCTGCTGAAGGCCCTGGCTGTGCAGTATCCTGGTGTTTCCCTGTACCAGGACTACCGCCTGCTTTTGCAGAGTGAGGTGCCTGCTGTGGCCATTACCACTCCTGTCCGCAGCCATTACCAGATGGCCAAGGAAGCCTTACTGGCAGGCAAGGACGTGTTCGTGGAAAAGCCCATGACCCTCTCGGTTCGTGAAGCGGAGGAGTTGGTGGCCCTGGCTCAGGATCACCAGCGCATTCTGATGGTTGGGCACCTGCTCCTCTACCAGCCTGCTGTGCAATGGATCAAAGCTTACCTGGACTCGGGAGCCCTGGGCCGGGTACATAGCCTGCACCAGGAGAGGCTCAACCTGGGCCGGGTCCGTACAGTGGAGAATGTGCTGTGGAGCTTGGGAGTGCATGACATTGCGGTGCTCTTGTATCTGGTGGGCCTGGCTCCGAGCCACGTCAAGACCACGGGCCAGCGGGTGCTGCAGCCTGGAGTTGAGGACGATGTCTACTTGCACCTTGAGTTCCCCAGAGGCATCCAAGCTCACCTGCATACCTCCTGGCTCTGGCCAGAAAAGCGCCGCCGCTTGGTGGTGATTGGTTCGAAGGGAATGCTGACCTACGACGAGGTGGACCAGACCGTTACCCTGCACCACAAGGGCATCGGGCCAGACCTAGTGCACCGGGACGAAGGTAGCGAGGTGGTCTACCAAGGGAACGGGGAGCCACTCCAACTAGAGTTACAGCACTTCCTCAGAGCTATTCATGACCGTAGATCCCCTTTATCGGATGGGGCCAGTGGAGTTCAGGTGATCCGTGTGCTGGAAGAGGCCACCCAGTTTTTGAGTGGGGTCAGTGCATGAGCGATTACTTTGTGCATGAATCGGCCTATGTGGATGAGAGAGCTAAGATCGGCAGAGGCACGAAGATCTGGCACTTTAGCCACATCATGAGCGGGGCTGAGATCGGGGAGAACTGTTCCCTGGGCCAAAATGTGTTTGTGGCCAGGCACGTCAAGATCGGCAACCACGTTAAGATTCAGAATAACGTTTCCGTCTATGAGGGGGTTACTTTGGAAGATTACGTCTTCTGTGGCCCCAGCATGGTTTTCACCAACGTGAAAACCCCCCGCTCGGCCTACCCCCGCAACACGAGCGAGGACTACATCCCTACGTTGGTCAGAAGAGGGGCCGCTATTGGGGCCAACGCCACTATCGTCTGCGGGGTGACCATTGGGGAGTGGGCGTTTGTCGCTGCAGGGGCGGTGGCGACCAAGAACGTTCCACCCTATGCACTGGTGGCTGGGGTGCCCTCCCGGATCATTGGCTGGGCCTGTGAGTGTGGGGTTCCCTTGCGGTTCGAACAAGACCGGGTGACCTGTAGGGAGTGCGGCAAAAGGTACGTAAAGACTGGGAGTGTCTCGATTGAGCGGTTGGACTAACCAGGGGGTTGCGCAGTGAGCGAGGTGAAGATACCAGTTCTTGACCTCTCCCCAGAGATTGAAGTCCTCTGGGGCGACTTGATGTCCGCCATCCAGGGCGTGCTGCGCTCGGGCCAGTTCATCACGGGTCCCAACGTCAAAGCCTTCGAAAAAGAGGTTGCGGCGTATCTTGGGGTGAAGCACGCCATCGGCGTGAACTCTGGCACCGATGCCCTGGTGATCGG
>JACQHA010000093.1 GCA_016199255.1 Deinococcus sp. | reverse complement strand
CCTTAAGTTGGGACCCATGGTTTCAAACCCGCCCCTACTCGGTGAGCAGAACACATCAAACCATATGTGCCGGAAATCAGCTCACCCCGGCCAGGCCGCACAGAGTGCTGCCTGGCGCCGGGAAAGTATTGAGCACGGCGCCTGTGCTGGCGTCTAGCTCCACAATGGTGCTATTGGTCTGGTCACCGACGAACAGCCGCTGGCCGCTCACTGCCACCCCGGTGTAGAAGCCGTCGCCAGGCAGGGAGAAGCTCTGGAGCACCCCACCAGTGGCCGGGTCTAGCTCGAAGAGCTGGTTGTCGCCGCCAGTGACAAAGAGCCGGTCGCTGCCAAAATCGGCGCCGCCAATCAGGTCATCACTCAAGAACAAGGCATTGGTCTCCACGCCGCTTACCGGGTCCAGGGTGGACACCACGTCGCCGTCATAGTCCAGAGCGATAATCTCGTTCAGGCCGAAGCCGAGGGCGTCAATAGCGTCAAAGGCCTTGGGGAACGAGGTGAGCACCGTGCCGCTGGCGGGGTCCAGGACATACACGTCGCTGGTGTTGAAGGCATCAGTCAGGTAAAGCGCCTGGCGGGTAGCTGCCAGGCCACAGGCGCCCACGTCGCTGAGGGTAAACGGGGCGGGGAAGCTACTGAGCACTGTGCCGCTGTTAGGGTCCACCTGGAAGATGGCGTTGCTGCTGGCGTCGGCTACATAGAGCACGGCCCGCCGCTGCCTCTGGGGCCGCACCAGGACCGGGAGCTGGGGGGAGAGCAGCACTGCTGTCACTTCCCCGGTAGCGAAGCTGCGCCTTCCCTCATCAGAGCTAAGACTGATGCCAGCAGTGGTCATCGTTACCCGGCCGCTGAGGACGCTGCCATCAGCTAAAAGCAGCTGGTCCAGCTCTCCGGCTAGGGGAGCGGCGGGCAGGGTGCTAGCCCCCAGGAAATCCACGCGCGCCACCTGGGCGCGCTCCAGGAAGCGGGTGCGGCCGTCGGCGGTTACTGCCACCACCTGGCTGGATACGGTGACGGCGCCGTCTAAGCTGCTCCCGTCATTCAGCTGCACTGTGGCCAGCGGCGCCTGGGCCAGGCCCACTGCCAGGGCAGCTAAAGCCACCAGGGTACACAGATATCTGAGCATGCAAGCTCCTTTCTCCCGGACAATGCTTCATGGTAGCAAGGGGGGGAGGTGGGCACAAGGGATCAGTTCTCGACCAGCTACTGCTCAGCCAGGTCGTTGCCCGCAATCAAGTTGAGGCGGTTGCCGCCTAGCAGGCGGAACACCTGGCGCACCTGGCCCACCCCGATTATCTCCCCCAGGGCTCTAGCGTGGGTCATCTGGCTGCTGGAGGCTTCAATGAAGCTCAGCGGCTCTTCGCGGCGGTCCCGGGTAGCGCGCAGGGCCACGTTGCTGAACCCCAGCTCCTGGAGCTGGGCCTGGGCGCGCGCACCGGCCTCCGGGTCGGAAGCAGAGTTGGTGATGTAGATGGGGATATCGCGGGGGACGGTGCCAATCAGGGGGTGGCTGCGCAAGGTCTCGGCGATGAAGCGGCGCACCTGCTCCTGCTCAAAGGAAAGGGTGGCGCCATCGGCGTTGGGGGTCACCGGGAGCGTGCTGAACTCCACGTCCAGGCCAATGAGCCGGGGCAAGAGGTTCAGGACCAGCGCCAGGTCCAGGTTGTGGTCCGGCAAATTGGCAAACGCGGAGCGCAGAATGCTGGGTATGGCCAGCAAGGTCTGGGGGCGCTGTGCCTGGCCCAGCACCGCTAGTAATAACCGCTTCATCTGGTCAATACGCCCCAGGTCGGAGCCAGCCCAGCCCCGGTAGCGCACGAAGCTGGCGGAGGCGGCGCCGTCTAAGTGCTGGAAGCCGGCTTTGAAGTGGATGTGCAGACCGCCAGCGATGTCGTCGTAGTCAATGTCGTCGGTGATAAAGAGGTCCACGCCTCCCAGGGCATCTACTACGTCAATGAACAGCTCGAGGTCAACAAGGGCGTAGTAGTCCACTGGGATCTCCAGCACTGACTCCACAGCCGAGACAAACAGAGCTGCCCCCCCAAAGGGGTAGGCGGTGTTAATGCGCCGCACCCCCAGGCGAGGGCCTAAATCCACCAGAGTGTCGCGGGGGATGGATACTGCCACGGCGCGGTGCCCGCGAAACAGCGAGATGAAAAGGATGGTGTCAGTACGGGGCGTGCCGCCCAGGGTACGGTCAGTGCCCCCTAAAAGAATAGTGAGTTCCGGCCGCTCTTCCTTAGGGATGCCCAACTGGTCAAATACCAGGCTGGGCCGGCCCAGCGCCGCTCCCAGCAAGAGCACCAGCACGAGTAGCAAGTGTGGCCAGGACCGCAGTCGAGTCACAGAGCTGTTCTCCTCTCAGGCCGCTGACTTCAAAGTCGGCGGCAGCTGTGGCCCGGCTTCCCGTGGATCACCAGCGCCGTCAGGCGTCACTTATAAAAGGATAGACGAAGGCCCCGGCGAGTGTCGTTCTTTTCTCGCGCGGGGCCTTCAGCTTACCCCCACGTTTAAGATATTACTACAGATGCCAGCTGGAGCGCAAGCCCCTGCTATTGGGGTGTTTACTGGCGCCTGGGAAGCGGGCCGCCGGTGGTTCATACATCAGGGATATGGGCGATAAATCGAGTCTGGAGCGTGTTTCTCTCTCGATCCTGCTGATTGACACCCTGCCGGAGGGGCGATTATACTGCATACCAGGACCGGAAGGTCCCCCGTGCGTCCCAGAAGCCCGCCCTTCTGGGGCGCGTCCCTATGAAGCATGCAGGGCGCACGTGCGTGTGCGCCCCGCCACACCTATGGGGGTAAGTGTTCATCTTATAGATACGTTGCCAAGGCCGAAGGAAGTTCAGCGGTCTGCACCTGCCGCCACAGGGGCAAGAGGATCCGGCTGAACTCCCTGAGGCTCTCCACCTTCACTAGCCGGTCGCGCAGCTCCAATGCCCCAGGGAACCCTCGGAAGTAGCGGCTGTAGTGGGCGCGCATGAGGCGCATGGCTAGCGCCGCCCCATACCACTCAATTTCGTCCAGGGTGTGGCGGATCACTACCTCCAGCCGCTCGGCCAGTGTAGGCGGCGGTCCACCCCGCACCTCCCGGAAGATCCAGGGGTTGCCCTGGGCGCCGCGGCCAATCATCACCCCGACTCCCAGGGCGCGGCGGCAGCGAAAATCCTGGGCAGTGAACACATCACCAGAGCCAATCACCGGGATCTGTACCGCGTCGCGCACGGTAAGGATCACCTCCCAGTTGGCGGCGCCGGCGAAGCTCTGGCGCTGGGTGCGGCCGTGCACCGCTAACGCACAGGCCCCGGCATCCTGCAGAGCCAGGGCAAAATCGGGGGCGGTGACACTGTCGAAGCCAGCGCGGAACTTGACGCTGACTGGCGCCGGGGTGGCCTGGCACAGCGCCTGCACCAGCCGCTGCGCCAGCGGCACGTTGGTCATGAGGGCGCTGCCGGCCCCTTGCTTAATGATCTTGGGCACCGGGCAGCCCATATTGATGTCGAAGCCGCGCGGCTGGTAGCGCTCATAGAGCATGCGCCCGGCCTCAGCCATCAAGCCGGGGTCAGTGCCAAAGAGCTGGATAATGGGCCTTTCGCCAGGGTAGGGTTTGGCAATGCGCTCGCTCTGGTCACTCTTGCCATAGACCACCCCCGCTGCCGACACCATCTCGGTAATGGCGTAGGCAGCTCCCAGCTCGTAGCAGAGCTTGCGGAAGGGCCCGTCGGTGTAGCCTGCCTGGGGGGCCACAATGGCGCCTCCGCCGCCGGTTCGGTCCAGCTCTGGCAGGGGGGTGGGTGCAAGCTCGGCGGTCGTCATACCGCTTGGCATTGTACATTGGCTAGGTCGGAAGGTTCATGGCAAGCTGCCTTCTAAGAGTTGGTCCACCGGTGCGTAGGGGGTAATGGGGTCGGTGGCGTACAGCAGCAAGTACCAGGTGCCTGGCTGAGTGGCGTCTAGGACCAGGTTCTGGTTGGAAGAGTTCCCGTTCGTATCTAGAATCTGGGCCCGCCCGTACTGCTGGTCGCTATGAAACACTGCAGTCTGGGAGAGAGCAGCGATGAACGCCAGGCCCTGCCGAGCTGCCACGTCATAGACCGTCAAGTAGGTATAGCCCTGGTTCTGCCCTGGCTGCGGGAAGCTCAGCTGATCGCCGTAGGGATAAGCACCCTGGCCCACCTGGCCGGCGTAGTGGAAGTAGTCATCAGCCTGATCCCCGCCTGGGGTCAGCGTCCAGCCGTAGTACAACCCTGGGGGGGCAGGCGACGCCGACACATTGCTTACCTGGTAGTCGAAACGCAAGAGCCCACTGCCTCCTTGTAGGGTCATGGTGGTGATCAGCTCAAACTTATTGCTGCCGTTTTCCAGGGTATCGGTGAATTGCACTACGGCGCTGGAACTACTGTTCCGGGTAATGCGGGCATTGGAGAGGCGCTTAGCCGGCAGGGCGGCGTAGGGGTCAGGTCCAGGGTTGCCGCCGCCTAAGCCCAAAATGGCGCCATATTGGTAGGCAGCAGGGAAGGCCTGCCGCCAATCCCTGGGCTCCAGGCCAGATTTCATCAGGAACACGCTGCCGTGCGACAGGTCCCACAAGTAGACCGAGTTTTCCGCCCACAGGTGCCCAGAGCTGTCCACCCACAGGTTCAGCACTGGCGAAGCGGGCGGCGGCGGGGTCGG
>JACQHA010000013.1 GCA_016199255.1 Deinococcus sp. | reverse complement strand
TACCCTCTCCCTGCCCGGCAGGGAGAGGGAGCAAAACCAGCGTCCTGTGTCGAAGAAAGGCTTTACAGCAGCCTCTTTTGCCTTAAGTTGGGACCCATGGTTTGAAACCCGCCCCTACAGGCACGACCTCCTAGCCAGACTTAATATCACAGGGTCAGGCTCAGCAGCGCTGACTCGCCAGCATCGAGGAACAGCACCGTCCCCTCTCTCGTCACCGCCAGCCCACCAGCTACCGCTGGGCCACCGGCGCCTGGGGTCACCGCTCCCGTAGCCAGATCTACTTTCACCACGCCCTGGCCGCTGACGCTGAGCAGCACCGTGCCATTAGCCACCGCCACCCCGCTAGCCAGGGGAGCATCAGCCGCCAGGGTGGTGACTGTGCCAGCTGACAGGTCCACCTGGACCAGCCCGAGCGCCGTGGACACCAGGGCCGTGTTCCCACGTACCGCCACCGCTGCTGGGCTGGCCAGGCCCTCAGCTATCACCTGGCGCGTCCCGTCGGAGAGCGACACCACTGCTAGCTGGCCACTGGTGCTCTCGGTCACTACGACCCTGCTGCCATCAGGCAGCGCCGCCACCCCCACCGGCCCGGCCAGGTCCTGGACCAGGGTAGTGGTGGTGCCAGTAGCCAGGTCCACGCTGCTCAGCCGGCCAGTGGCCCGCTCCGCCACCACTGCCACTGCACCCGCTACGGCTACGCCCACCGGGTTCCCTAAGCCAGTAGCTACAGTCGTGCTCTGGCCGCTGGCCAGGTCCACCTGCACCAGTTGCCCCCGGTCCGCCAGGGTCACTAGCGCTGCCCCACTAGGAGTCAGCACCAGGCCCACTGGCACCCCACTCAGGGCAATGCGCGCGGCGACCACCATGGGACTGGGCACGCTGACGGGAATCTGTACCGCTTCCGGTGCCACTACCTGGGCGGCAAACTGGAAGGGAGCGCTCACGTTCCCAGCCGCGTCAGTGAGCACCACCTGGAAGGTCACCGGCTGGGAGCTCTGGGAAGAGATCCCCAGGAAGAAGGAGATCTGTCCCTCGGCTACCTGGCGGATAGTAGTGATGGCAAAAGGCGGAAATATAATACCCGTCTGGGACGCTACCAAGCTGAAATCCGCCCGCACCACATCGGCGTCTGGATCCGTAAACCGCACCAGGCCCCGCACCTGAGTTTCGTCACCGGGAAGGTCTCCTAGCTCGGCGCTAGTCACAGCCGGGGGGCTCCCGGTACCTTGCGCCACTGCCACGGCTAGCAGCGCCACCCCCAGCCACCAGGCTATCTGTCTTCTTGCCATAGTTGCACCTCGTTAGTGGGATACCCGCTTCCATTATAGCAATCTCCCGGGGTAGTTGGTTCCCCTGGCCCGCCATCCGGGAGCTGGGGCTGCACCCTATTCTCGAGCAAACCACAGTCCAATAAGCAGGAAGAGCCCGCAGGGCAGCCAGGCACCCACTACCGGCGCCAGCCTGCCGGCCAGCACCAGCTGCTGGGCTCCGGTCCACAGCCCATAGGCAGCGCCAATGGCTACCAGGGTCAGGCCGAACCCCACCGCCCGGTTGGTAATGCGCAGGCCCACCAGCCCCGCCACCCAGGCCAAAAGCGGGGCAATGGCCGGCCGGGCAAAGCGCTGGTGCAGGTCCAGGATCTCGGCTTTAGCGTCCAGCCCGGCGCTGGTAGCATGGCGGATGCGTTCCAATAACTCCCGGAGCCGCACGCTGGAGCGCTGCCAGCTCTGCAAAGTATCCAGCCCCAGCCCGCACTCTCCCGGCACCGGCAGGCCCAGCTCTTCAGGTAGGCCCTGCACCCCAGCTTCGGTGCGGCGCGCCTCCTCCAGGTGCCAGATGTTCTCACGCGGGTCGCAGGAGCCATAGGGGGCAGTAATGAACCCCCGCTCATCAACCACCGTCACCCCAAACAGCTCGCCCTCCCGGGTGAACCGGGCGGCGTAGAACACCTGGCCAGTACTGGGGTCGGCGAAGCGGTAATTCACCTGGAACCCGGCAATGGGCAAGTCCGGCCGCTGGTACACCGCCAGGCTCCACTGGCTCAAAAAGGCGTCGTTGGCGCCTGGCGCCAATAGCTCGTTGTTGGCGAAGTTCAACCACCCCACCAGCACCCCCCCGGCCAGGGTGGACCAGAGCAGCGCCCGGGGGGATATCCCGCCGGCAAAAATGGCTTTCAGCTCCGAATCCCGCCCCAGCCGGCCCAAGGCCATCAAGACGCCAAAGGGCACGCCAGCAATCAGCAGGTCGCGCAGCTGCTCTGGGGCGCGCAAGAGCAGCAGCATCCCCACCTGGCCCATAGGCACACCCCGCACCACTAGCCAGCTCAGATCAGCCAGCAGGCGGCTGGTCTGCATGAAGTACAGCACCTGGATGCCGACAATATACAGGGGCAGCGTCTCGCGGATCAGGTAGAAATGCAGGCGACGCACAGGCAGCAGTATAGCCTAGCCACCTGTGCCAGAACTGGCCTTGGGGCTCATTTCCCCCCTGCTGCCCAGCCGGTTACCGCCGAGTCGATCTGGTGTAGCACTGCCTCCTCCCGCAGGCCCTGCGCCTCGGCCAGCTCACTGGCCAGAATGCGCCGGGCACCAGCCAGCATGCTGCGCTCTTCGGGAGGCAGCTCCTTACTC
>JACQHA010000088.1 GCA_016199255.1 Deinococcus sp. | reverse complement strand
TGAGTAGGGGGGTCATGGCGCTAAATAGCGCCCACCCGTCTCCCGCTCGAAGGCAGCCGCGGTAGAGAGCAGCAGCTCCTCGCCCAGAGGCGGGGCAATGAGCTGGAGGCCCACTGGCAGCTTCCCTTCAAAGCCCGCCGGGATGCTTAAAGAGGGCAGTCCGGCTAGCGCCGGCCCCACTGTGTCCACGTCTGCCAGGTACATCTCCAGGGGGCTGGTGGTCTTCTCGCCCAAGCGGAAAGCCGGGGTAGGGGAAGTGGGGGTGAGGAGCAGGTCGCAGCGGGCAAAAGCGTTACGGTAGTCCTGGGCAATGAGCCGGCGCACCTTCAGGGCCTTGGCGTAATACGCATCGTGGTACCCGGCAGAGAGGGCATAGGTGCCGATCAAGATGCGGCGCCGCACCTCTGGCCCGAAGCCCCGCCCCCGGGTGGTCATCATGGTGGCAATCAGGTCCCGGTCGCTCAGGCGGGTGCCATAGGTCATCCCAGCGTAGCGCGCTAAGTTGCTGGATGCCTCGGGGCAGCACACCAGGTAGTAAGCCGCAATGCCGTAGTCGGTGTACGGCAGGCTGACCTCAGTGATCGCGGCGCCAGCGGAGCGGAATACTTCCACCGTTTGCTGCACTGCTTGTCTCACGCCAGCGGTGTTGCCTTCCCCTATGGACTCTTTCACCAGGCCCAGCCGCTGGCCCTTGATCGAGCGCTGGAGCGCCGCCAGGTAGTCGGGCACCGGGTCAGGCAGCGAGGTAGAGTCAAGAGGGTCGTGCCCGGCGGTGCATTGTAGGCCCAGCGCTAGATCCTCAATGGTGCGCGTTAAAGGGCCAATAGTGTCCAGGCTTGAGGCAAACGCCACCAGCCCGTAGCGCGACACCCGGCCGTAGGTGGGCCGCAGGCCGTAAAGCCCACACAGCGCCGCCGGCTGGCGCACGGAGCCCCCAGTGTCGCTGCCCAGGGTCAAGACCGCCATGCGCGCTGCCACTGCCGCCGCCGGGCCGCTGGAGGAGCCGCCTGGCACCCGGCTGGGATCATGGGGGTTGCGGGCAGGGCCGTAGGCCGAATTCTCGCCGCTGGAGCCCATGCCGAACTCATCCATGTTCATCTTCCCCAGCACCACTGCCCCGGCAGCGAGCAAGCGCTCCACTGCCGTGGCAGAGTAAGGGGGGACGAAATGCTGCAAGATCTTCGAGCCACAGGTAGCAGGCACGCCAGCCACGCAGATGTTGTCTTTGATTCCCACAGCCACGCCGGCCAGGGGACCTACTGATCGACCAGCGGCCAGCTCTTGGTCAATTTTTTTCGCCCTGGCCCGGGCACTGTCGGCGGTAACGTGCAGAAAAGCATGGATCTCTTGGTCCCGCTGGGCAATGCGCTCCAGGAAGGCTTCAGTGACCTCCAGGGCTGAGAGCTCCCGGCGCTGGATGCGGTGGGCCAGTTGGGCAGCAGAAAGAGCAGTAAGCGTCATCGCAGCGAATTATACCCTGGTGCGCTTGTAAGTGGCGGCCAGCGCCGAGAGCGCCGCCGCCAGCGCCAGGGTGCACACGGTTCCAGTGAGCCAGGCATAGCCCCCCTGGGCCACTGCGGCCCCGCCAGCGGTGGCCCCCAGCCAGATGCCCAGCTGGCTGGCCGCCTGGGCCAGCGACAAGAGCATTCCCCGCCGTCCCGGGTCTAAATCGCCGGTGGCGCCGTAGAGCGCAGCCACAATGCCGCCTCGCAGCGCAGTAAACGCCGCCACCAGCGCTATTGTGAGCCCCAGGTGCCAGGCGCCGAACATGAGTGCTAGAGGCACAATGCTGCCGGCGCCGACCAGGGCAATAAAGAGAAGCCGAGCGTGCGGTGGCAAGGTGCGCCCGGTGAGCACGCTGCCGGCAAAGAACCCCAGGCCACCCAGGCCGTAGATCAGGCTTACCGTGCCAGTGGACAGGTGGTAGCGGCTGGCCAGGAAGGCGCCGAAGTAGGTGAAGGTGCCATTGTACTGGCTGGATCCCAGCACCTGGCACAGGTAGTACCACCCTGCCCCGCGGGGCAACCGGGCCAGGGGAGCGGCGGATGAGGTAGTGGCCGGCAGCCGAGAGGTGAGTAGCGATACCGCTGCCGCTACTAGCCCTAGGGCAGCGAGCGCGCTGCGCCAGCCGGCTAGGTCGGCCAGGGCGCCAGTGAGCGGCACAAACAAGGTGCCACTAGTGGCGGAAAGGCCCACCACGACCCCCACTGCCGCGCCCCGGCGCCGGGGCGGGAAGTAATCCCCTACTGCTGCCAGGCTCACTGACAGGGCAGCAGCGCCCAGGCCGCTCAGGGCGCGCACCAGCAGCATGAGCC
>JACQHA010000036.1 GCA_016199255.1 Deinococcus sp. | reverse complement strand
GATTGTAGCAGGGTCCGTTATCCGTTAGCGGATGCGCCTCCGGCGCGCCACCGATAAGCTGATAGTCTGGGCCCCGCTGAAGCAGGTAGTTGGGTGCAGGTTGGGCAGCGGAGGACAGGTGCTGGCCCAGGCAAGCCATCCGTTACCGAGAGGCTTCTGACTGGGCCGCTGGCTGCTCAGGCGACGGGGGATCAGCTGATCGGTGGCGCCGCGGAGCGGCATCCGCTAACTGAACTTCGGCGGCTCCACTACGTCTTCAGTAAGAGGTAGCTTGACCCAGGCCTGCTCCTTGGCCGATTTATACGCCGCCAGCACGATCTCCAGCGCCCTGATGCCGTCTTCGCCAGTGACCTGTACCGGCTCCCCGTGGGTGATGCTCTTGCAAAACGCCTGGAGCTGCTGCTGATAAGGGTCCTGCCGGACCGGGTGGGCCGTGACCCAGGTGTCCCGGGGGGTGAGCCACCAGGCCTGGGAGTAGAAGTGCTCCTGCAGTTCCTGGGGCCACTGTTCAAAAGGCAGGGTGGTGAGCACTGCTATTGGAGCGCTCTGGAAGGGGTTATAGGTGTGGGTGCTCAGGTACAGGGTGCCTTTGGTGCCGTAAAGATCAAAGGCGCTGGCGCCGCCGGGAGAGAAGCGGTCCGCCGACATGCTGCCAGTAGCGCTGGAGGCCAGGTCCATGAGCAGGCAGGCGTTGTCATCGACCTTGGCTGGAACCGCTGAATGGCGCACAGTGGCGCACAGGGCGCGCACGTCGCCTAGGAGGTGGCGCAAGACATCGATGCCGTGTATGGCCAGGTCTATGACGATGTTGCCCCCGGATACCTTGAGGTCGTAGCGGTAGTTGGTAACCGCCGGGTACACGTGGTACGGCTCAGACATCACTCCCCGGAAGGCTTTGACCTCGCCTAGAACCCCTAGCTGCAGAAGCCGCCTGGCCAGCTGCACTGGAGGGTTGAAGCGCTGGTGGAAGCCAATCTGGAGCGGTACTCTAGCACGCTCACAGGCGGCTACCATCTCTTTGGCATCGGCTAAGTTGGTGGCAATGGGCTTTTCGCAGAGCACCGCCTTGCGCGCTCTAGCGGCGGCCAGCACTGGGTCGCGGTGGTAGGCGTTGGGGGTGGCGATGAGCACCGCGTCGACCTCAGGGTGGGAGGCTACAGCCTCGAAGTCAGTGTAGGCCTTGGCGCCGCACTGCTGTGCCGCTGCTTCAGCGCGTTCTTTGTTAATATCACATACCGCCGTCACCTTGGCGCCGGCGATGCGCTGTAAGGCTGGCAGGTGAGCGCGAGTAACTATGGACCCGCACCCTACGATTCCGAAGCGAATGGTCTGGGTCATGGCAATGTCAGCCGCTTCCTGGCGAGAATATGGGTGTCGTCGCCGTAAACGAACTCTATGGCCTTGTCGGCAGGTACCATCCGGGAGGACACTACCATGTAGCCGCGGTAGCGGGGCGATCCATCTGGGTCAACACTGCGGCGGTAACTGCGGGCGTCAGTGCGCACAATGAAGTCGGTGATAAATGATGACGGGGTCGGCTCCCGGGAGTAGAGTGCTAAGAGGAACTCACCAGGGTTTAGCCTGATGTCGACGCGGAACACGTAGTTCTGGCTTGGGTCGACGTTTTTCAGGTCTGTAGCGGCTAAGACGTCAGCGTTAGGGAGCAACGTCAGTGCGGCGTCGCCTTTGGTCCAGATCAGGTTGTAGGTCTTGGACTCAGTGACCACCACTGGGTGCTGCCGCAAGATCTCCCGTCCTGCTATCGCCCCCAGTGCTACCACTACCACAGCTGCCAGCGGCCAGCGGTAGCTGCGGTGGGGACGCTCTAGGGCAATGATAGTCTTGTTTGTTGGCATCAGAACCTGGGCCCAGCGGGGTGGCGAGGGTGGCGGCAGTTCCTGGGAATGTGCCCGGTGGGGGAGGAAGCGAGAGACGAGGCGAGAGATGAGCTGCTCCTCCCGTAACCAGATGTCGATGAGCACCGCCAGCAGGATCGCTGCTCCTACGAACGCTGCGCTCCAGAGAATAACCCTGTCGCCCGCTATCTCGCCGAACACGCTCAGCACCATCATCCGGATCACGACCAGTACCCCGGCGCCTAAGAGCGCGCCCAGCACCGACCCACGCCCACCAATGAGGCTAGCGCCTATCACCACAGCGGCAATGGCCTCCAGCCCCAGGGTTTCGCCAGAAGTGACGCTGTAGGAGCGCTGGTAGGCTACATTGATCAGCCCTGCTAGAGTGGCACACAGGGCCGATAGAATAAACGCCTGGATGCGTACCCAGTCTACATCGATGCCGGTCAGCCGCGCCGCCCGCCAGTTGCCGCCAGTGGCGTACACCTGGTAGCCATAATAGGAGCGCCAGAGCATGAAGCCGCCGACGAGCGCTGCCACTGCCATGATTATCGCCTGGTTGGGTACTTTAGCCAGGTCCGGATTGTCACGGCCTATGAGGAAAAACGACGAGGGGGGGAGTGCGACAAGCTGGAAACCACCAGCCAGGGCTACTGCTATGCCCCTATAGAGGTTAAGCGTACCCAGGGTGGCGATGAATGACGGAACCCGCAGCTTGGTAACCAGGAGGCCATTAATTACTCCGAATAATGTCCCCAGTCCTACAGCCACTGCTGCCGCCGACCAGGCATCCCAGCCCTGAATCTTTACCAGTACCGCGAACAGGCCAGAGGTGGCGGCGAATACGGCGCTGGCAGACAGGTCCAGGTCGCCGTTGATAATGACGTACGCTAGTCCGACCACCATAATGCCGATCTGCGCCAGGGACCGTATGAAGTTCAGAAAGTTGTCCCAGAGCAGAAACAATTCTGGTCGGAGAGCCACCCCTATGAGCCAGAGGAACAGCAGGCCCCCAAAGACGCTGAACTCCTTGGCACTTACCAGTTGGCCAAGAATAGATCTGGCGCCGCGCCGTTCCCCGCTCACCGCGCCCTTGCCGGCGCCCTCACCACCCCCTCCCTCGCCTCTGGCTGGTAGGCGATGTCCACGCAGGTGGGCGACGAGGCGCGCTAAGATCTGCTCCTCCCGGAACCAGATGTCGAATAGGATTGAAGCCAGGATCACCAGCCCGGTGAAGATCGACAGCCAGGTTTGGGGCAGTCGGACCAGCTGGTCCCCGACCCGGATTCCGATCACCATGAGATTGCCGATGATGCCCAGCACCGCGCCCCCCAGCAGGGAGCCCAGCACTGATCCGCGTCCACCAAAGATGCTGGCTCCCCCCACAATGACAGCGGCAATCACGTCCAGCTCGGTCCCTGCGCCACTGCTCACCGAGTAGGTCTTGGTGAATGCTACACCCAGTAGCCCGGTGACGGCGCAGCAGAAACCAGTGATTACAAAAGGAATAATACGCACTCGATCTGTAGGGATACCAGTCAGCCGGGCTGCCAGCCGGTTGCCGCCAGTGGCGTACACCTGGTAGCCGAACACGGTGCGCCAGAGCACCACCCCACCAATTGCTGTGATGGCCAGAAGTATCAGAACCTGGTTGGGGAGTCCACCTAGGGTGGGGTTTTCTTCCCCCAGCCGGTAGAACGAAGACAGTGGGAAGTTCACAATACCGTAAGCGCCAGTGAGACCCAGGTTGACACCTAGCGCCAGGTAGAGCGTGCCTAAAGTAGCGATGAATGAGGGGATGCGCAGCTTGGTGACCAGCAGGCCGTTGACGAGACCAATGAACGCTCCTAGCCCCAGGGTGGCCAATACTGCGTACCAGGTCTCCCAGCCTTCGCGCTTTACCAGAACGGCAAACACCCCGCCTAGCAGCGACGTTACCGTGCCTACCGACAGGTCAATGTCGCCGTTGACAATGACGAAGGTCATGCCCACGGCGATGATGCCCACCCGGGCCAGGATGCGCGCGGTATTAAACAGGTTTTGAGTGCCTAAGAAGAAGTCTGGGCGCAGCAGTGCACCGAGCGCGCCCAGTAGAAGCAAAGCAACGAGCAGCCCTACCTCGCGGTGGCGCAGTACTACCCTGGCTGTGGTTCCTAGGCGGGTCAAGGGGCCTAGAGTAACAGTGGGAAGATTAGTGACCTGGCGTTCCTCCACGTGTTCCCCTAGTTAGCGGGGGCAGATGCGAGCGCATCTGCCCCCAGGCACAGTCACACTATAGAACCTAGTTGGTCCGCCGCGTCGCATTATTCTGGAGCGTCTCCTCCAGGTTGGCCTGGGTTACCAGCTGTGCCTTGGTGTCCAGGTCGGCCGCAGAGACACCGCGGTCGATCTGTAGGAACAGCGTGGTGACTGGCCACCAGCCCTGCAGGAACGGCTGCTGGCCCAGGGAGCCGTCGAGCGAGCCGTCGCCGATCAGGTTCAGCTGGTCGTCGCCCAGGTCATAGCCGTACACGCAAGTGCTGTCGGAGATCCCCAAGTTGCGTGCCACATGGCCGTTGGCTGGTGTAATGCCGCCGTTAGGCCCAAAGAGCCCCACCACGTTCGGTGTGGAGTTCACCAGGTTGGTGATGGCGTCAATCTGAGGCTGGCCGGGGACCCCGGTGATTGCCAGGCCAATGCCCTCATCGCCAGCGGCGACGGTGATGCCAGCCAGGCCAGCAGCGTCCAGGGCTTCCTGGGCAGCGGCAGCACCAAAGCGCACCCGGTTATTGACCTCAATGTTGTTCACCTCGATGGAGTTCGGGAACAGGATGACGCCGCTGGTAATGCCCTTGTCGATCAGGCACTGTACCAGAGCCCTGCCGCCAATGGCCGCGGCGCCAGCCGACTGGCCGGTGTGGCTGATCTCATCACGGAAGGGAATGGTGCTGTCCACGCTGTTGGTAGTGGCCACTGGAACACCCAGCTCAAAGGCGCGCATGATGATGTCGCCGTAGGCACCCACCTTGGCGGTGCTAAGCACCAGGCCGTCCAGCCGCGGGTCGGTGATCACCTGCTGCAGGATCTCCAGCTGCCGGTCCGGGTCATCAACGCCGCGCTCCGGGCCAGTGATGATCACGTTCACTCCCAGCGTGCGAGCTGCTGCCTCAGCAGCGACGAACATGGGGATGAAGAATGGGTGGCCGGCATTGTGCGTCACAAAGAAGAACGTCAGCTGGCCATCCGCCGTGTGGAAGTTAGCCGTGTCCGGGCTTGGTCCGGCGAAGTCTTCAAAGCGTACACCAGCGATTTCCTCGCGCTCCCCTACCACCTGCGCTGTTGCCGGTAAAATCAACAGCGCTGCCGCCATGATTACCAGAGTCCATATTGTTAGCCTTGGTGACATGTTTCCTCCTTGGCGCCCCCATCCGGTTGGGCATTGGGATTTAGCGTCCTCATGCTACGTCGCTCGGCCAGTGCTGTCAAGTGCGCGGTTAACGGATGGGTTAGCGGATGCACCTGCGGTGCGCCACCGATAAGCTGATAGCGGGTGGTCCCGCTGAAGCAGCCAGCTGGGTGCAGGTTAGCAACGGAGGTCTGTTAACTGGCTGCGCAGTGGAGGCGCGTCGGTTGACTGGCTTCAGCAGGTGCCCACAGGAGGTAGCATGGACTTCCAGACCCTCTCTACCGTGGCCTATCTGGATCGGCTTTACCGGTCTACCCCTCGGCAGCTGGCGTTTAGCGCCACGACTGCTGCCGAGGCAGCACGCTGGCGCTCCAGGCTCCGGCGGAAGCTGGTGCAGCTCATAGGCGGATTCCCAGCGGAACGGGTACCGCTTAAACCAGAGCTGGTGGAGACTGTAGACGGGCCGGACTACCGGCGGGAGAAGCTCTACCTGCAGAGTGAGCCTGGGGTGCGGATTCCGCTCTATGTGCTGGTGCCACACCACGACCCACCTTACCGGGCAGTAGTGGCGCTGCACGGCCACGGCACCTGGGGAGTTTTATCGGTGCTGGGCCTGGCCAATCGCCCCGAGCACCAGAAGCACATCGAGCGCACTAACTACGACTTTGCCCACCAGCTGGCCAGGCATGGCTTCCTGGTATTTGCCCCGGAACAGCGCGGCTTTGGCGAGCGCATGGAGCATGAGCCCGGCCGGCGCTTTGGGGACTGGGAGTTCACCAGTAGCTGTTTGCCAGCATCGCTGAACGCCCTGCTCCTGGGCCGCAGCATGCAGGCCATGCGGGTCTGGGACGTGAAGCGCGTCCTGGACTACATTGCCACCAGGCCAGAGCCGATTACCAAGCGCATCGGCTGTGTGGGGCTTTCGGGTGGGGCCACGGTGACGGTGTTTAGTGCGGCCCTGGACCAGCGTATTGCGGTGGCAGTGGTCAGCGGCTATTTAAACCTGTTCCGTACCTGCATCATGGCTATGGAGCACTGTGTGGACAACTACGTTCCTGGCATCCTGCACTACGCCGAGATGCCCGACGTGGTAGGCCTGATCGCCCCCCGGCCGCTGCTGGTGGAGTGCGGTACCAAAGATGCCATTTTCCCCATTGCCGGCGCCCGGGAGGCGTACCGGCAGCTGCGCCGCATCTACCGGGTGTACGGCGCCAGTGAGCGGCTGGCTATGGATGAGTTCGAGGGGGAGCACCGCTGGAGTGGGCGATTAGCCTATGACTGGCTAGACCAGTGGCTATAGGGGCACGGCCTGCCGTG
>JACQHA010000086.1 GCA_016199255.1 Deinococcus sp. | reverse complement strand
TAGCGGCGTTGGAAGCGAAGGAGTAAGCTACGCGGAACCTGGGAGTCCTGGCTCTGAATATCCATCCCAACCTGATCGCCTGGTGCGACGTCGACGGGAAGGGACGGTATGTAGAGAGCGGCACCATCGACTGCACCCACCTGCTGGCGTGCCCGGAGGCGGACCGAGGAGGACAGATCATTTTGCTTGCCAGGGAGGGAGTGGACATGGCCCGGCGCCTGGGAAAGGGCATTGTACTCCGTGCGCCGGCACTTGGAGTGGCAGCGGAGGACAGGTGGATCGTGCGGGATCTGGCCCGGGAGCTCGAGGTAGTCGCCCACGCTACTGGCGTCCCGATCCTGCTGGTGAAGGCCCATCTGCCCAGGGCCGGTGTCTGGCAGCGGCGCAGCTTGGGGATCGGCCCCCATGAAGCGCTGGCCTACTTCATGGCCCGGCAGGAAGTGCTACGCGGTCGGCCGCGCCCCCTTGGGGAGAGTCTGCTCATCTTATGGGAGCACCTCCTGGGCTTGCTCGCCGCCCTCTATGCGGTCCCCGGGCGACTGTGGGCCTTCCTGTTCCGGGACATCCCGGCCCTGGTCTATAGCCTCTGGCACTTCCTGCAAGACCTGTCTGGGGCGCTGCGCATCCTCTGGACGAACACCCGCGACTACGTATACGGGCCAACCCTTTATAGTGCGTATGGTGCAGGCCTGCGCGCAACAAGGTGGTCTGTCAACGCGAGGTATATCCTGCTGCTGGTTGGCGGGGTGACCTACCTCTTCCTGGAGAGGCCGGTAATGGGGGCATCGCTGCTTCTCAACCACGCCACTCACTGGCTCTCTGAGCGGATACCACGGGTCTACCGCGTGGCGCTTGCCATCCTGGCCTGGAGCCTCTCCGCCCCCTTCATCCTGGGGTTCGGGTTTTTCCTGGGGAACGCCGCGCTACTCTTGATTGCCGGAGAGAACGTGGCGGCAGAGCAAGTGGCCATCATCGCTTACTACTGCTTGGCAATCGGCGTCTTGATCCAATTGGGTCAGGAGATCCACTTCGGTTCCTGGTTCATCAGCACTATTGCCCGGTTGGCGGTGCTCGCCGGACGGAGTACAGTCCGCGGAGCCCAAGAGGTCCAAGAGTTACTGCGGGACGTGCGCGCGAGACGAGAGACTAGGCGCGTCGATGAAACTCCTCCAATGGCCACTGAGGCTAGGACCGATCGGAGCAGCTCTGAGCTTTAAGCCTGAGATGCAGGGTGTCTGGCTCATGGCCCGGGCTTCGCTTACGCGCCACTTACTCCTATCACTACTGGTTTTGACGTTCACCCTGCTAGTTTTCCTGCCGGTCTGGCTGCAGGCCTCGACGGTGATCTACGGGGAGAAGGGGGACCCGTTGAGCACTCTGGCCATCTTCTGGTGGTTTTGGTATCACCGCGCCACTGGTCTCCCCTTGGATCCTAACCCCTTTTTAGGTGCCCCAGAGGGGGTGCCAATAAAGCTAGGCTATGCCCCCCTACCGCTGCTGGCCTACTGGCTCTCTGCCACCGTTGGGGAGGTGATGGCTTACAACCTGATTGTCCTGGTGAGCTTCCCACTTGCCGCACTCACCATGTACCACCTGGCCTGGTATCTCACCCGCCAGCATACGGCAGCCGTTCTGGCCGGCCTGGCCTTTGCCTTTCTCCCATACCACCAGGGTATCGCCCGGGCCCACTTTGGCTTGGCCCAGGTGCAATGGCTTCCCTGGCTGGTACTGGCACTGCTCCAGTTGGCGGAGGGACTGACGTTCCCCAGGCTGAGTTTCCTGGGGGTCTGCCTGGCGCTGAATGCGCTCGTCGATTATCACTACGCCCTCTTCGGAGCACTGGTGGCGGCTCTATTCCTGGTGGGGATGCTGGTCTCTCGCCCGGCGCGGCATCGGCTGTTGGCACGCCGGCCGGTGCGGTGGGAGTACCTGCTGCCGGCTCTCCTGGCCCTGGGACTGGCGGCAGTAGTCACCATAGCCCCCTACTTGGCCCTGCGCGCTGGTCGCAATGAGCTCCCGCCCTCCCTATGGCGAAGGCCCCTCACCCAGCTCTACCAGTACTCGGCCCGTCCCTGGGAGTACTTATTGCCCCCACCGACCCATGGGCTATTTGGATCTCTCACCGCCTCCTTCTTCCAGTCCCACGATCACCGCAGCTTCCTCCACGAGCAGAGCCTCTATCTGGGCTACATCGTGCTTGGGCTAGCTGCCCTCGGCTGGGTATGGCTGGGGCTGGAGCGCCGGCCGGGCTGGTGGCTGCTGCCCGGGGTGGGAGTGATGGGCTTCCTGTTCTCCTTACCACCCTTCTGGGAGCTTGGGACACTGCGCATCCCCCTGCCAGCGGCCTTCCTCTATGAGCTAGTTCCCTTTATGCGCTCCTACTCCCGTTTCGGGGTGCTGGTGGGGTTGGCGGCTGTCGCCCTGGCTGGAGTGGGCTTGGCCTGGCTGCTAGTTCGCCTCGACCACCGCCCCCGCTGGCGGATCATGGTCCTAGTTCTGACATCAGGTGGGCTCCTTCTGGAGTTCTTCCCTTATCCACTCCCAATCGTCGATGTGACTGACGCTCCCCCAGTGTACCGCTGGCTGGCCCAACAGCCTGGCGACCTGGTGGCTGAGTACCCCCTCGTCCGTTCCGACGAGCCTGGCTACTACGATTACTACCCCTGGGTTCGCATCCACCACAAACGCTTGGTAAATGGTGCGCCGCTCGGCTCCCCGCAAGAGGCGGATCGGATCCAGATGCAGGACCCAGCAGACCCCAGAGCGGTGGCACTGCTGGCTGGCCGGAGCGTGAGGTATATTCTTCTCCACTTAGACCGGTTCCCGCCAGGGCGGCGCCCTTCTTGTGCAGTAGATGGGCTGGCGCTGGTCGCCCAATTCGGGGAGACAGTGGTCTGCGCGGTGGAAGGTGTCCAGGTTCATACGCCAGAGTGACACCGTACCCGTATCCCACTGCTGGGAAGCCGGGGCCAGGGTGTCAACAGCACCCCGCACGGGGCCCCGTGATACACTGCTCTGGTGCGAGTGCTGGCGGTCAGCGACGTTATCGAAGAGGACCTGTACGGCCCCGGGATCGAGCGCTTCCGGGGGGTGGAGGCTATTCTCTCCGCCGGCGACCTGCCTGCCTCTTACCTCGACTATCTGGCCAGCGCTCTCTCGGTGCCGCTCTTCTATGTGTACGGGAACCATGCCTATGGCACCGAGCATACCCATACTGGCCTGGACCTGCACCACCCGCCGGGCGTCAACCTGGATACGCAGGTGGTGCATTACCGGGGGCTCGTCATGGCGGGGCTGGAGGGCTCCATGCGCTATTCTGGCGGGCCGCACCAGTACAGCGAAGGGGAGATGCGCCTCAAAGCCATGCGCCTCTGGCCGCGCCTGGCCCTGGAGCGCCTGAGGGGGCGGCGGCCAGACGTGCTCTTGACCCACGCCCCGCCGCGGGGTATTCACGATGCTCTAGACCTGCCCCACCAGGGGTTCCAGACCTTCCTAGATTTCATCCGCTGGTGCCAGCCGCGCTTCGTGCTGCATGGCCATGTGCACTGCTATGACCGCCGGCAGCCCAGGCGGACAGTGCTAGGCGACACGGTGGTGCTCAATGTGTACGGCCACCAGCTCTTGGAACTGTAGGGCGCAAGGAGCGCTAATGGAAGACTTTCTCACTAGAGCCAAGTACGACTTTGAACGGGCGCGCTTCAAGGCGTTCTGGAATGGGGTGCTGGGCCACTTGCTCAAGCGCCCCAACGACCTGCTCTCGTTCGAGGCGCTGAAGTCCAAGATTGACCTGGGGCCCAGCCGCGATGCCGGCGTCCAGCCGGTGGAGATCGCCAAGATTGTGGGGTCGGTGGACCGCTACCGGGATTTCGACGGCCGGTTCTTGCCCACCCAGCGGTTCACCGAAGGGCGCTGGGAGGCCATTGACCAGGCGCACCTGGCGCAGCGGGAGCTGCCGCCAGTGAAGCTCTACCAGGTGGGCGACGTGTACTTTGTGGTGGACGGCAACCACCGGGTGTCGGTGGCGCGGGAGCGGGGGGGCGAGTTCATTGACGCGGAAGTGATGCGGTTCCACCCCAAGGTGCCGGTAGGGAAGATTGATCCCCGCAAGCTGGAGCTCATGGCGCAGTATGACCACTTCCTGAGCCAGACCGGCCTGCACCGCTTGCGCCCTGGGGGGGTCATTGAGGTGACGCTCCCTGGTGGCTACGAGCGGCTACTGGAGCAGGTGCGAGGCCATCACTACTTTCTGGGGCTGGACTGCCGCTGCCCGGTGACCTGGGAGCAGGCGGTGGTGAGCTGGTACGATAACCACTACCGCCAGGTGGTGGCCGC
>JACQHA010000084.1 GCA_016199255.1 Deinococcus sp. | reverse complement strand
GGCGACCGGCCGGTCGTCCCAAAGGGCTCAGGCTACACTAGTTACCTCTGATGAATTACAGATAAAAGGATATTGACATCCATAATTAACCGCTATATCCTACCGGCAGGATACCCCAGGGGTATCCCCAGGAAGGAGCTAGTGGCTTCATGCGCTACACCAGGTTATTGCCGGGGCGACTGGTTACCCAGCCAGCCACGAAGGAGTGAATCTATGACTGCCCTCGATAGACATAGCAGCGTTGGCCAGTTTGTCACGGAGCTGCCCGGACGGGCGCGCATCTTCGAGCAGCTAGACATCGACTACTGCTGCGGCGGCAATCAGTCGCTGGAGGAAGCTTGCACCCAAAGAGGTCTGGATCCAGCAGAGGTACTGCACCGCTTGCTCAGCTACCACCCAGCCACCGGGCAGGAGGAGCAAACCAACTGGTCACAAGCCACGCTGGCTGAACTGACGGACCATATTGTCAGCGTCCATCACCAGTACTTGCGCCAGGCCCTGCCGCGCCTCACCTTCCTACTGGATAAGGTGGTACAGGCCCACGGGGAACGGCATCCCGAACTCCACCAGCTGCAGCAGGTGTTCAACTCTTTCCAGACTGCCCTGGAACTGCACATGAACAAGGAAGAGTACGTGCTCTTCCCAATGTGCCAGCAGCTGGAAACTGCCCAGGCCTTGCCTCAATTCCACTGTGGCCGCATTGCCAATCCCATCCGGGTCATGAGGCAAGAACACGAAGAAGCAGCTAGCGACCTGAATGCCATGCGCGCCCTGGCCAACGATTTCACGCCACCAGCCGATGCCTGCAACACCTACCGGGCCATGCTGCATGGCCTGGCAGAGCTGGAGGCCGACCTGCACCGGCACGTCCACAAGGAGAACAACATCCTCTTTCCCAGGGCCAGCTCGGCGGAGCTGGCCCTGGCCGCAAGACCGTGATGCCGCGCTACTGTGGACCGGTCCATTGCTGCTAGCAAGGAGAGAGGAACCAGCCTGAGTGCTAGAATCGGCGCGGTGTGCCTCGGGCTCTTAGGCTGGCCCCCCGGCCCTCCACCGCTGCCCCATGAGCACGGCGCCTGGCTGATGCTCTACGCGCCGCTGGTGATTAGTTTCCTGGCAGTACGCCCGGGCAGTCTCGTCCCTCCCCTCCTGCTCACGCTCCTGGTCACAGGCGCTTTCTTGGGGCAGAACGCGGCCCGCCTCTTGATCCGGCGGCGGAGGAAAGAAGGGGCGGCATTCTGGCTGGGCATCTATCTAGCACTGCTGGCCGCCGGGGCCATTCCTCTGCTCTTCCGGTACCGCCTGAGCACATTGCTTCCAGTAGGTGGCTTAGCCACTGGGCTGTTTGGGCTGCACACACTGCTGTCTTTCTCTCCAGCTGGCAAGCGCCAGGACCGCTCCCTGTGGGGGGAAATCCTGGCTGTGGGCGCCTTGACCCTCACTGGCCCCGCCGCCTACATCGTCTCCCGCCAGGCCCTGGACAGCCTGGCCTGGTACATCTGGGCAGGCAGCGTGGCCTACTTTAGCAGCGGCATCTTCTATGTTCACATGCTGCTCTCAGCAGCGCGCGTCAAGGGTAGCTTCGGTTCCCGCGACCGGTGGCGCCTAGGAGGTGCTGCCTTGCTCTATCACCTGCTGCTGGCCATCCTGGTAGCTGTCGTGGCGATTACCGGAGGACAGGGGGGGCGGCTGACCGCCATTGCCTATACTCCGGCCATGGTCCGCGCCTTCTGGGGGTGGGCTACCCTTTCCAATACCCTGCCGCCGTTGAAACAGGTCGGTTTGAGAGAGGCCTGCTACACGCTCTGGTTCACTGGCTTCTTCCCAGCGGCACTGCTAGTTTCCTCATAGCCCGGAGCAGGGAGTCAGGTACAGCATCCCTATTTTGCCCGGGTTAGCTTTTTTCCCCAAGGTCGAGTAAAGTCGGGGCGTTTGAGGAGGTAATCCATGGCCCTAGGCCCAGCCCCCCACGCCATTATCGAGACCAAGTTTGGCGAGATCGAGCTGGAATTCCTGAGTGATAAAGGGGCCGGGCACTTGGGCTGCCAGTGGCTCTGACACCCGTTCACAAGGCACCTCCTGTCACGTTAAAGGACCCTCTTATCCATTGACATGGACTACATTACCTGTTAAATTGGATGTCAATGTCTATTTATCCACTTCTTCTGGAGGAGGGACTATGATCTCGCAGACTGCTGAGT
>JACQHA010000035.1 GCA_016199255.1 Deinococcus sp. | reverse complement strand
GGCGAGACCACCTGGCGGGTGCCCTCCCTGGCGGTGCCCGACCCCCAGCAGCTGCCACCGATGGAGCGGCTGCCGCAGTATGGGGCGGTTGAGTTGTTCGTGGAGCGGGCGGCGGCAGTCCTGCCCAGCTTTGCCCTAACACCTCAGAACGCCCCAGCGGTGGCCCAGGTGTGCCAACGGTTGGATGGGATGCCGCTGGCCTTGGAGCTGGCGGCAGCATGGATGGACGTACTGTCGGTCAAGGAGCTGGCTGCGCGGCTGGACGACCGGTTCCACCTGCTCACCCGCGGCGACCCGACCGCCTTACCCAGGCATCAGACCTTGCGGGCGACGATGGACTGGAGCTATGGACTGCTGTCGGACCCGGAGCAAGTGTTGTTGCGTCGGCTGGCAGTGTTTGCCGGAGGGTTCACAGTAGAGGCAGCAGAGGCGGTTTGTGCCGGGGGGGACGTTACCGAGCCCCAGGTTCTGGAGCTGCTGGGCCGGCTGGTGGGCAAGTCCCTGGTAGAGCGTCCAGGGGAAGGGGAACGCTACTGGCTCCTAGAGACGGTGCGGCAGTACGGCGGGGAGAAGCTGCAGGAGGCAGGCGAAGAGGCCAGCGTGCGCCGGCGGCACCGGGACTGGTATCTGGCGTTAGCGGAGCGGGCGGAGCCGGAGCTTTGGGGTGGGGAGCAGAGGGTGTGGCTAGAGCGGCTGGAGACGGAGCACGACAACCTCCGGGCAGCACTGACGTGGAGTCAAGTAGAGGGGAGTGAGGCGGGGCTGCGGCTGGCAGGGGCGCTATCCTGGTTCTGGGATAGGCGCGGGTACCGGAATGAGGGACGGGCCTGGCTCGAGGGCGTGCTGGCAGGGTGTGGCACGGCCTCGGCTGTGGCGCGAGCCAAGGGACTCTTTGGAGCAGGGGTGCTGGCGGAGACCTATGAGCGGGCGATAGAGCTCTTGGCAGAGAGCTTGGCGCTTTACCGGGAGCTGGGAGATAAGCCGGGCGCGGCTTGGTCACTGCTCGTGATGGGATTGTCAGTTCTGAACCAGGATGACTACGCGCGGGCGACCAGCCTCTTGCAGGAGGGCCTCACCCTAAACCGAGAACTAGGGGACAGGCGGGGCATGGCCTTGTCACTCTCCCTTTTGGGGATGGTGGCCCTCTGGCGAGGTGACTACGGGCAGATGGTGGGGCAGTTAGAGGAGAGCATGAAGCTGTTGCGGGAACTAGGGGATCAAGGAGGCATCGCTATCTCTGACGTAAAGCTCAGTCTAGCTCGGGCGGCACTCTGGCAAGGTGATTACGAGCGGGCGACGATGCTCTTCCAGGAGACTTTGGCTCTCTGCCGGGAAGTGGGCGACGAATCTGGCGCTGCCGACTCGCTCCAAGGCTTAGGGGTAGTGGCGCTCCAGCAAGGCGACTATCAGCAGGCGGCAGCGCTCTGTGAGGAGAGCTTAGCCCTCCAACAGAAATGGGCAAGCGACCATCGAGGTGTGCCCTTCTCACTCCTCTACCTGGGGATGGTGGCCCGGTCTCAGGGAGACTACCAGCGGGCTTTAGCGCTGCTGGAGGAGAGCCTGGCCCTGTATCAGAAGCGAGGAGAGAAATGGGGCATGGCCAATGCGCTCAACAACCTGGCCCTGACAGCGCGCTGCCAGGGGAATTATGGGCGGGCGCTGGCATTGGGGGAGCAGAGTTTAGCCCTCTCCCAGGAAATAGGAGCCCAGCAGAACATCGCTGCTGCGCTCACCACCTTGGGGCTCGTGGCTTGCAGTCAGGGGGATGACCAGCGGGCCACGAGTTCCCTGAAGGAGAGCTTAGTGCTGTGTCAGAGACTAGGCCTCAAGCTCACCATCGTCGAGTGTCTAGAGGGCTTAGCACAGGTGGCGGGAGGACAGGGGCAGCCAGCACGGGCGGCGCGGCTGTGTGGGGCAGCCGAGGCCCGGCGCGAGGCCCTGGGTGCTCCCCTGCCACCGGCTGACCGAGCTGACTATGAGCGCCAGGTAGCTCATCTGCGCAGCGAGCTGGACGAGGCCACGTGTGCCGCAGCCTGGGCGACCGGACGGGCGATGTCCCTGGAGCAGGCCGTAGCCTACGCCACGGCGGACACGGCTCATATAGCAGAATCTTCATAGCCAGCACGGGCTCAACGGACCGGTACCAGGTGTTTCAAGTCATTGAAGATTGTCTGCACCTCCGGGGTAAGCGTGAGGAAAAGAGTTCGAATACCGTCCACGATGGCCCAAAACTCTCAAAGCCACACAAATTTGCCTCTGCTTGAAACTTCTCGGCGATGACACTCTCACGGGAATATCCGCGAAGCCGTGGGGCCGGTAGGTCTAAGAGAGTGGGGTAGCTGATCTCGGCTGGCTCGGGCACTACGACATCGCCGAATCCGACCAGACACGCAACATGAGCGCCCCCTTCAGGACGAAGCGCTTTAACTCGGGCCAGGAGGCGAAGGGCCGTCTCTTAGTTCACCACTGGGTGCTGTGCAGCAGCGGCAGGCTGGCCCTGGGGAAGGGAGGTGGCCGGCTTGGTCAAGGGCCGTTCCAGGGCCAAGCCCAGGGCCTGCTCCAGGGACAGCACCCGCCCTGCTGAGAAAGCTTGTTCCAGAGCGGCCTCTCCCAGTTCCTGGCGCAGGGCGGATACAGTGTGCTCATACTTGGCTTGCTCTGAGCGGTTGAGGGCAGCACCCATGGCCTGGAGCAGAGCTTTCACGGCCCCGAGCAGCTGGGCCGCCTGCCAGGGTCGGCCCTCGGCGCGCAAGATCCTGGCTACTGCCGACCAACCCTGGGCCATGACCAGTTTGTCCCCAATTTCCCGGCAGATGGGCAAGCTTTCCTCATAGAAACTCCGTGCCCTGGCCAGGTCGCCCTGGTCCACCGCCACCCGCCCCAGGTTGACCAGGGCTACGGCGATGCCCTCCTTGTTGCCGATCTCCCGGCACAAGGCCACGCTCTGCTCATACAAGCCTCGCGCCCGCCCATAGTCGCTCTGGACCCTGGCGACATCGCCTAGGTGGTTGAGCGCTCTAGCCGTGACCCACTTGTTCCCCAGCGCCTGGCTGAGCGCCAAGGTTTCCTCATACAAGCGCTGAGCTCCTTCATAGTCACCTTGCTCGAAGGCCAAGATCCCCAGGTTGCCCAGGACGATGGCCATGCCGCGCTGGTCCGCCAAGGCCCGGCTGATGGTCAGGCTCTGCTCATAGAGCGACCGGGCCCCTGAATGGTCACCCCGGGCCCAGGCCACATTGCCCAGGTTGTTTAGCGCCAGCGACATGCCTGGCTGATCCCCCAGCTCCTGGTACAGCGCCAGGCTCTGGCTTTGCAGGCTGGTGGCCGGCTCGTACTCTTAATCGCTCGAGCCACTGTTGCTGCTGGGGCCCAGTCAGCTCCGGCTCGGCCTGCTCTGCCAGGGCCAGGAAAAAGCCCGCCTGGCGCCAGCGCCAGGCTTTGGCCTCACCTGAGGCCTCTAGCTTCTCCTGGCTGTACAGGCGCACGGTCTCCAAGAGCCGGTAGCGCGGTTCGCCCTGCCGCTCTTCCATTTCCACCAGCGATTTCTGCACCAGCTGCGCCAAAAGGTCCAGCCCGTCAGCTGCTGCCACCACCCCGCCGGCGCACACCGCTTCGGCTGCCTCCAGGGTCCAGCCACCGCGAAATACCGACAGGCGCTGGAACAGGGCTTGCTCCGGCTCAGATAGCAGGTCATAGCTCCAGTCAATGGCCGCCTTCAAGGTCTGCTGGCGGGGCAGGGCGGTGCGGCTGCCACCGGTGAGCAGGTGGAAGCGGTCATTGAGCCGTTCCGCCAGTTTCTGAACGGACAACACTTTCACCCGGGCGGCGGCCAGTTCCAGCGCCAGCGGGATGCCATCCAGCTGCTGGCAGATCTGCAGCACCGCCGGGGCGTTTTGCCCTGTCACCTGGAAGCTGGGTTGCACCGCCTGGGCCCGGGCGATGAAGAGCTGTACTGCTTCATACTGGTTGAGGGTGGGTCCAAAGTAATCGCCGTCCCGTTCCTGCGCCTGGCCAGTGTGCAAGGCCATCCGCACCCTGAGGGGGGCAATGTCCTGCCAGGGTTCAGCTTGCAGGGCCAGCTGGGCGGCCATGGCTGCCTCTAGGGCGCTCCCTGGCTGGCTGAAGGAAGCACAAAAGGCATCCCCCACGGTCTTGAACACATACCCCCGGTGGGCTTCGACGGCCTGCCGGAGTAGGGCATCATGCCGCTCCAGGGCAGTATTCATGGCATCGGGGTGCTCTTCCCAGAGCTTGGTGCTGCCGGCAATATCAGTGAACAGAAAGGTGATGTTCCCAGAGGGGGGCCGGGGCATCTGTGCCCTCCTAGCGGGCCGATTGGAGCAGTATAGGTGGTTGGTGGGAGCGGAGTCAATTGGGCTCGGGGGGCAACGCTACTGAGCCGGGTTACCTCTTCGAGGGCTCCAGGGCTGTAAAATACTGCACGTTAGCTCCTGAGCTAGCTAGTCAGAGGAGGTACGGCATGAGTGCTTCTCGTTTTTGGAAACCGGTTATGCTTCTTGTTTTCCTGATCCCCACGTTGCTGGGGCGCGGAACCGCTCAAGAAGGGGCCAGACCCCATGACGGCTGGACGCTCCACATTGATGCCAAGAAACACTTCCCGGGCAATGCTGAGATGATTGCCCACCATTACTGTAAAGGAGTGGCCGGTGGCCTTACTGAGTGTCAACTGTATACCAGTGACGATCCAGACGCCAGGTTAGTGGGCGTCGAGGTGATCGTAGGCCCTCAGCTGTACAACAGTTTCAATGCGGCCGAAAAAGCCCTGTGGCATTATCACCGGACTGAGATTCCCAAAGTTGAAGCCACCTTGCCTGATCTTTCTGCCGACGAAGCAGCCCGAGTGGTGAGCAGCATCGAGGAAACGTACGGGAAGGTCTACCTGCTCTGGGACCCTGGTCGGAATAGCCAGCCGGTGGGGAACCCCAGCGTCACCATCCTGGACGGGCCAGCCACCAGGGCCAGTAGTGCTGTAACGTTATCTACACCTGTGCTGGTCATTGTCGGCCTGGCACTATTGGTCATCGGTTGGTTCCTGGGGCGGCAGAGGGGCCAACCGGCAAAGAAGTAGGGGGATTCGGGAAGGTGGCTCATTCCCCCCCGAGCAGGCGGAAGTGGGGCTGGCGCTCGTCCAGGCG